>JAUNHO010000324.1 GCA_030523905.1 Bergeyella zoohelcum | reverse complement strand
ACTAACGGAAAAATAAAGCAAATTGGCGATTTTTCTACCTTGAAGACCGAAAATCCTACGGCTAAAATAGAACTAATGGAGACCGATTGCGTGGCGTTACCAGCTTATACCGATAGCCATACGCATATTTGTTTTGGTGGAAATAGAGCCACCGATTTTGCAATGAGAAATGCTGGGAAAACCTATTTGGAAATCGCCGAAAAAGGCGGTGGAATTTGGAGTTCCGTGAAGCATACTCGTACAGCATCAGAGGAAGAATTACTTGAAACGCTTTTGCAACGCATTGATTATCTGATTTCTACGGGGATTACTACGATAGAAATAAAAAGTGGCTATGGGCTAGATTTGGATAGCGAACTGAAAATGCTTCGCGTCATCAAAAAAGCACAGGAAAAAACCAAAGCAACCCTAGTGCCTACTTGCCTTTCTGCACATACCAAACCTAAAGATTTTCAGGGAGATAGCAAGGCTTATCTAGATTATATTCTAGCCGAAATTTTACCGAAAGTAAAAGAAGAAAACTTGGCAAAACGCGTGGATATTTTCATTGAAAAATCGGCATTTCAGCCAGAGGAAAGTAAGGATTTTTTGCTGAAAGCCAAAGATATAGGCTTTGAAATTACGGTTCACGCTGATCAATTTACGGCTGGAAGTTCTCGTATTGCGGTGGAAGTAGGGGCAAAATCTGCCGACCATTTGGAGGCTACCGCCGATGAGGATATTGCTTTTTTAGCCCAGTCGGATACCGTGGCTACGGCTTTACCTGGGGCTAGTTTGGGGCTTGGTGAGGCGTTTTCCCCAGCTAGAAAACTCCTTGATGCTGGGGCTATTTTGGCGATTGCTACCGATTGGAATCCTGGCTCGGCACCTATGGGGAATCTCATTACCCAAGCATCTATTTTGGCTACTTTCCAAAAATTATCCACGGCGGAGGTCTTGGCAGGGATTAGTTTCCGCTCTGCTTATGCGTTGAGTTTGGAAGATAGAGGTATTTTACAAAAAGATAAAAAAGCCGATGTAGTGGTATATAAAACCTCTGATTATCAGAATATTCTCTATCAGCAAGGGCGTTTGTCTCCGTCCAAAGTTTATATTGATGGAGAGCAAGTTTTTAATGAAAAATAAGCAAAAATGAGTTATAAAGAGATATGGAATGGGCGTTTTGATGGTTCAGAACCGCTTTATCATCGTATTTTTCAAAGGGTAAGTTTTGATGAAACTATCAATGAAAATGATTTTGTCCTTCACGGATTTGCCGTAGATGAAGGGGTAAGAAGAAATAAAGGTAGGGTAGGGGCAAAGGACGCTCCTGATGTCATTCGTAGGAATATGGCAAATTTCCCTGTGGTGAGCAATAATTTTGTTTTCAAGGATTTAGGAAATGTATATTGTGAAAATCAAGATTTAGAAAAAGCCCAAAATGAACTCGCAATAAAGGTAGAAAAAGTACTGAAAAATAAAGCCAAATCTGTGGTTTTTGGTGGCGGACACGAGGTTACTTATGCCCATTATTCTGGGTTGAAAAAGGCATTTCCGAATGAGAAAATTGGCA
>JAUNHO010000016.1:4188-12089 GCA_030523905.1 Bergeyella zoohelcum | reverse complement strand
TTACTTTATTAATAGATTTTGAAACGCTTCTATCTGTATCATTAGCCTTAATTGCATTGAAATTAACTGGGAAATTCATAAACAATGACAAGGCATCGGTTTTATAATTCACACGCAAAGTTCCGTACGAAGTGGCGGTAGTGTATTTCAAATCATTAATAAAATCTCCAAACTTTGTAGTATCTCCGTAAAAGTCTGATAATAAATGATTTTGCATAAAATAGAACCCAGCCTCTGGCGTTATCGTCCAGAATTTTTTAGTAAAACTTAAATTCGCGAAATGTCTCGCTTCAAAAGTTTTGATTCTGAAATTTTGCGTCAGTGTATTTTTATCATTGATTAGCAAATCAAAACCATTATTATTTCCTGTATTGAGGTAACTCGCAGGAGTAATGGTAAGCGTCTGTGTATCATCTTGATAATTAATAAACGACTGCAAATTTATCATTTTTTCTTTCCAAGGAATAATGGTACTGAGGGAGTTTTGGAAAGACGATGTAGGCGACTGCAATGCCTGTGCCGAATTTCTATCCCCACGAGAGTCCAAAAGCCCTATCACGCCTCTATCAGCATTCCAATACTGGGAAAAAGTAGTGGTATTTTTGAAGAAACCTTTCTTGGCATTCTTCGTAAAAATAAGCTCTCCTTTGGCTTTATTGGTATAAAGTTTATTAGCAATATTGGTGAAATAAGTGGCATCAATATCAAAAATTGTTTGTCGGCTATACGACTCTCTTTCTACCGTATTATTAGTATAACTCGTATTCGCTTTCAGCTCCCATTCCTTATTTTTGAAAGGACTGGTAAGAAAATTTACGGACAGATAATGCACATTATTGAACAAATATCTCTTCTCTGGCAAACTCGGTACAGATGCCCTCTCTACGGATAGCCAAGTGTTCTGGGTAATATTCCTACGAACGCCCTCCCACGAACTTCCAAAGGCTAAAATATTACCATCATTTTCCACGGCATCACCTACATTATTAGTCTTGTAGTTGGCTACCCATTGGCTTTTTTGCCCAAAGAACATTGGGGTCAATTTTACATTCCAAAGCCACGGATTTCCAAAGCCTGACGCTACCTCGCCACGCCCTGTCATTGTAATTTGTTTTTTTAGTTTAATGTTGATTGCGGCCTGTTCAGAAGGGACTTTATCTTTCAAAGCCTTTATCGGCTGGTGGTTTTCCATCACTTCCATTTTTTGTACCGCATCGGTAGGCAGGGAATTTACAATCGTTCCGTAGCCCCCTTCCATTAGGTCTTTGCCATTGACATAAAATTTGTTAATTGGCTCTCCCTGATAAAGAATCTGCCCCGAACTACTAACCTCCATACCTGGCACTTTTTTCAAAACATCGGCAAGAGTACGGTCTGCCTTATTTTGGAAACTATTCAAATCATAAGAAATGGTATCACCACGCTTGGTAATCATTCTCGCCTTGAGTTTCACCTCCTGTATTTCCGTGGCTTGAGATTCCATTTTTATGGTCATCTGCTGGTTATCATTTCTAGTTTGTTTGGTGGTTTGCTTTTGGTTAAACGCCTTTACCTTCACATCTACATTGGCTGCATCTGTGGTAAAAGTTACCTTAAACTCTCCCTTAGAATTAGAAATAGAATACGCCAAAATAGCATCTTTTCCCGTTTCTTCTACGGTAATGGAGGCACTTGGCACTGGCTGACCTTCGCCATCTACAATCTTCCCTGTAATGGTTTTCTGGGCAAAAAGCAACGCCCCAAAACACAATAAACATAAGGACATTAGATTCTTCATACGCTTATTATTTTTTTTGATTAGTTATAATAAATTAGTTATGTCGGCTACAAAAATAAAAAACTTTTTGAATTTAGCAAATTTTAGCGTATGAAATTTTTCCTGTTTTAGAATAAAAGAATCAAAATAAAAAAATCGTAAAACATTTCCGTCTTACGATTTTTTGTACCCAGAGCCGGGATCGAACCGGCACTCCAAAGGAACTGGTGTTTGAGACCAGCGCGTCTACCAATTCCGCCATCTGGGCGTTCTTGAATTGTGGGTGCAAATATATAACTATTTTTCTAATCTCCAAAAAAATATTGTATTTTTTTAGAAAAAAATCTCTAATCCATCGTATGCCAATGAGATAGCACTTGGTAATAGTACCTCTTCCTCTACATATTTTCCAAATTGATGGCTGATGTGAGTGAGATAAATCTTTTTAGGGGTTAGTTCTTCGTATAATTTTATTACATCAGGCAAAATAAAATGAGAATGATGCGGATTGGTTTTTCTGAGGCAATTAAGTATCAGAATATCAACATCTTGTAATTTTTGTTTCTCTTCATCGGAAATAAAACTTGCATCAGTGATATATGCCAAATTCTTGATTTTATACCCAAAAATAGGCAATCTGGAATGAATAACCTCTATGGGAACTATCTCTGTATCAAGCAATTGGAAAGGTTTATTTTCTATAACATTAAGGTCAAAAGAAGGAACACCAGGATATTTTTCTTCCGAAAAAGCATAGGCAAAACGCTTTTTTATTTCTGTTCCTACCCTTTGGCTACAATAGATTTCAAGATTTTTTTCATTTTGAAAAATAATGGGTCGCATATCGTCCAAACCGATGATATGGTCGTTATGCTCGTGGGTTACAAGCAGGGCATCTACGGTAGGTTCGGCGTTTGCCAACATCTGCGAACGAAAATCAGGGCCGCAATCTATTAGGATTTTTTTTCCGCCATCGGTAGTAATCATCGCGGAGGTTCTAAAACGCTTATCCTTAGCATCTTGCGAGGTACAAACGGGGCATTGGCAACCTATTACGGGTACGCCCTGAGAAGTCCCTGTGCCTAAAAATTTTAACTTCATATTGCAAAGTTCTTTATTTTTTTTATATTTACAAAAAATATTTAGATGTCTGAAATTAATCAATTCTTAACCCCAAAACAAAAGGCTTTAAGCATCAATTTAGACCCTAATATCTATGGAACTTTTGCAGAAATCGGTGCTGGACAAGAGACCGTAAGGCATTTTTTTCGTGCAGGTGGAGCTTCGCAAACCATTGCCAAGGCGATGTCTGCCTATGATAAAGATTTCAGTAATGCCATCTATGGTGCGGAGGAGAAAAACCGCTTCGTAACCCAAAATCGTCTAAAAAAAATGCTTCGCTACGAGGTCAATCTCATCACGGAAAGACTTTGCCAAGACAAGGAACCTACGGACAGACGCTATTTTTCTTATGCCAATACGGTTACTACCATCAACTATCATAAGACCTTCAAAGGACACGGCTGGGTAGGGATAATGTTTCAGCATACGCCGAATGCCGAGTACAGCGAGATTATTCTCCATATCCGTTTCAAGGAAAATGAAGCAAGTTTGCAACAGGAAACCTTGGGGAATCTAGGTGTGAATCTCATCTATGGGGCGTTTCATTTTTTTGATAACCCCAGACAACTGATAAAATCTCTCTACGATGATATTTCTCTCGATAAAATAGAGATTGATATGATACATTTTGAGGGCCCTGCGTTTCCTTATGTGGATAACCGACTGATGTCTCTTCAACTGGTAAAAAAAGGAATGACAGATGCCGTTCTCTTCAATTCCGAAGGGAAAAATATGCTACCTGCCGATGTACTTTACAAGAAAAATGTATTTGCCGTGAGGGGTAGTTTTCGCCCAGTAACTTTGGTCAATGTAGATATGTTTGAAACTGGCTTGAAAATGTTCCTAAACGATACCAATAGCCGCCCCGAAGATACCGTAGTCATCTTTGAAATCACTACTTTCAACCTTCGTGCCACAGGGAAAATAGACGAAAGGGATTTCCTAGACCGCGTAGATGTACTTGCCAAACTGGGCTATATGGTAATGGTAACCAACTTTGCTGAATACTACAAACTTTCGGAATATTTTTACACCTATAAAATACAAAAACTAGGCGTGGCAATGGGCGTGAATAACCTACAAATGGTCTTTGACGAAAGCTATTACAATCATCTTTCTGGTGGGATTTTGGAGGCTTTTGGTAAGTTCTTCAATAAAGATATGCGTGTGTATCTCTATCCTTATAAAGACCCTGAAACCCACGAATTACTCATCTCTACCAACCTGAAAGTGAATGAAAATGTAGAGGAACTTTACAAATACTTTATCTCTAATAAAAAAATAGTAGATATTGTGGGCTACAACCCTGATTATTCCGAAATATACTCGCGTGATATTTTACAGAAAATAACCAACCACGAAATAGGCTGGGAAACACAACTCCCTGATGGTGTGGCAGATATGATAAAAAAAGGTGGGCTTTTTGGCTATAAAACACCTTATAAATACATTAACAATGTTGAAAATAAATAAGCAATGAATGCCATAAAAAAACGATTAGAATATATTCTGCAAAGTCCGAATACTGATACAAACGATAAATTACAAAAGGTCTGCCAACTGCTTGACCAAGAGATTTCTTACTTCAATTGGACGGGGTTTTACTTCAAAAACGGAGATAAAGAAGAACTGATTTTAGGGCCTTATGTAGGTGCAGAAACCGAGCATACGCTTATCCCTTTCGGAAAAGGCATCTGCGGACAAGTGGCGGTTTCCAACGAAACTTTCTTAGTCCCTGATGTAAAAAATGAGAGCAACTACCTCTCCTGCTCCATTGATACCAAGGCTGAAATCGTAGTTCCCATCATAAAAAATGGCGAAAACATAGGGCAAATAGACATAGATTCCCATACGCTCAATCCTTTTACCGAAGAAGATAAAGAGCTATTAGAATGGCTTTGCAATGAAATTGCTAAAATATTATAGAAACAAAAAGGTCAGACAAAAAATCTGACCTTTCATTATTTTTATTCTAATTCGCTTAAATAGCGTTCTGCGTCTATTGCCGCCATACAGCCACTTCCTGCCGCTGTAATTGCCTGTCTATAAATATGGTCTTGTACATCTCCCGCTGCAAAAACCCCTGGAAAATTAGTTCTAGAAGAACCTTTTTCTGTGATGATGTAGCCGTTTTCATCAAGGGTAATCTGCCCTTTGAAGAGGTCTGTATTTGGCTTATGCCCAATAGCAATGAAAATCCCGTGAACCTCTATCGTGCTTTCTTCATTCGTTTGGTTATTAATCACTTTTGCTCTTTCCACCAAACCATTTTCGCCCTCAATACCGATGAGTTCGTGGAAGAATTTCACCTCTATATTAGGTGTATTCATCACTCTATGCACCATCGCTTTGGAAGCACGGAACTCCCCTTTTCTCACCAAAAGCGTTACCTTTGAACATAGTTTCGCCAGATAAGTGGCTTCTTCGGCAGCGGTATCACCACCACCTACAACGATGACCTCTTTGCCTTTATAGAAAAATCCATCGCAAGTCGCACAAGCCGAAACTCCACCACCGCTGTATTTTTTCTCGTCTTCCAAGCCTAGATATTTAGCTTCTGCTCCAGTAGAAATAATAACACTTTTCGCTAAAATCTCCTTATCACCAGCCCAAAGTTTATGAACACCACCTACTTCGGTAGAAAATTCTACCTTGGTAATCATTTCGTAATGGACTTTAGTATCAAAACGCTCGGCTTGTTTTTGTAAATCCATCATCATTTGTGGGCCAGTAACCCCCTCTGGATAACCTGGAAAATTATCTACTTCGGTAGTGGTAGTAAGTTGCCCACCTGGTTGCATACCTGTATAAAGCTCTGGTTTCAGGTCTGCTCTAGCGGCATAAATAGCTGCTGTAAAACCAGAAGGACCAGACCCCACGATAACGCAATCTAAAATATTTTGTTCCATAATTCACTCAAATTTTGAAACGCCAAAATTCGGAATTTTTTTTCACTTATCCAAAATTAGAAATTATAGCCTTTTCACTATACTTAAAGTTGTATTTTTATTTTATCAACATTAAGGATTTTATAAGTCATTTCTTTTAGAATTTCAGCCTCTTCCATATTATTCACACCCAAACCTTTACTTTTCATATCCATCTCACGAAGAATAGAGATAATACGCGTGGAATGCTTCAAAGAATAAAAACGAGCCGCCTCCGCATAATCCTTGATAAAGAAGGGGTTAATGCCAAGTGCAGTGGCAATACTCTGCGGATTAGCAGATTTCATTGTATGATAAATGATGAGATTGGAAAAAAAATTGTACAGGCTACCAATGGTCATCTGAATAGGGTTACTCTTCGGATTTTTACCAATATAATGGGCAATCTTCATTGCTTTTTGCGTGTCTTTCTGCCCGAGAGCCTTTTGAAGTTCAAATACATTATAATCCTTACTGATACCGATGTAGGTTTCCACCTTTTTTTCATCAAGGGTTTCGCCTGGTTTTAGTATCATTTTCAGCTTGTTCAGTTCATTCGCAATGCGAGACAGGTCGTTACCAAGATACTCCGCCAATAGATGCGAAATATTAGGAGCGGTAGGGATTTGCATTCGTTGGCATTCATCTGCAATCCATTTTGGAAGCTCATTATCCCGAATAGATGAACTCAGGAAAAGCAATCCTTTTTTAGAAAGTAATTTCGCTAGTTTGGTCGTTCCAGCCAGTTTTTTATTCTTATAGCCAAAAACCAAAATGGTACTTGGGACAGGCTTTTCGGTGTAGTTTTCTAGCAGGGCTCGTTCTTTTTCGTCCAATCGTAAATCTTGTGCTTCTTTCACGATGATGAGATTATACTCGCCAAACATTGGGATTTGCTGTGCCATCGCCACTATTTCTGCCATATTGGTATCTCGCCCATACAAAACACTCTGCCCAAAATCTCGCTCGTCTTCCGCCAAAACATCGTTTTCAAAGGCTTTTACGGCGGTGTCTATATAGAAAGGTTCTTCGCCGTGAAAAAAATAAAGTGGCAAGAATGTTTTATTTTTAATACTTTTGAGGACTGAATCTAATTCTTTCATAATGGAACTTCCTAAATTAAACTTTAATGAATCGTTTGATTTCAAATTCAAGGCGGACAAAGATAAATTTTTTATTTATGATTTGCCACGAAAATCTTGGATTTTATTAACCCCCGAGGAATGGGTACGCCAGCATTGGGTGCATTATTTTCTTTCGCAAGGCTATTCTACCTCGGCTATTATCTGCGAAAAAAAGTTGGAAATCAATGGAACGACCAAGCGAATAGACCTAATGATAACCGAAAAAACAAGCCCAAAAATACTGATAGAATGCAAAGCTCCAGAGGTAAAACTCACAGAAAAAACCTTTGAACAAATCGCCAGATATAACGCTATCATAGGGGCTTCACAGATTATTCTTAGCAACGGGATTTCCCATATTTCTGCCTTTTTTGATGGCGAAAAATACACTTTTGAAAGGTAAAAAACTATCTTTGCAACAAATATAAAACAATGACGATTTCCATTCTAGATGATGATTTTTCATCACTTAATCAATATATAAAAGAGACGAAGCCCAGCCAAATTCTTATTTTGGTAGATACCAACACGCATACCCATTGTCTACCTACTTTTCTTGGGAATTTAGAGACGGAAATTCCCTTTGAAATCATAGAAATAGAGGCAGGTGAAGACCTAAAAAACCTAGAAACCGCCGCACAACTTTGGGAAATTTTCGCTGAATTTGGTGCGGATAGACAGGCATTGCTCGTAAATCTCGGTGGTGGTGTCATCAGTGATTTGGGCGGTTTCGTGGCTTCTACCTATAAAAGAGGGATAAAATTCATCAATGTTCCTACAACGCTTTTGGCAATGTGTGATGCGTCTATTGGCGGAAAAACAGGAATTGACCATCATTTTCTGAAAAATATCGTGGGGACTTTCACCGAGGCTACGCCTATTTTTGTTTATCCTGACTTCCTGAAAACGCTTCCCTTTACCGAACTAAGAAGTGGCTTTGCCGAAATGCTAAAACACGGACTGATTGCCGAT
>JAUNHO010000016.1:3714-4178 GCA_030523905.1 Bergeyella zoohelcum | reverse complement strand
TCATTGGGAGCAACTCATCGCCATAGAGCAACTAGATGTGGAAAACCTCAGTCCGCATATAAAAACCTCTATGAACATCAAAAAAAGGATTGTGGAAGAGGATTTTAAGGAGCAAAATATAAGAAAAATGCTCAACTTTGGGCATACGATAGGACACGCCATAGAAAGTCTTTTTCTGAAAAATTCAGTGATTGTTCCACACGGTGAATGCGTAGCAATGGGAATGATTTGCGAAACTTATTTGGCATTTTTGGAAGGTTTCCTCTCGGAGCAAACAGCAGAAAATATCATTACGAATATCAATCATTTTTATCCGAAACTTAATATTAATGATTTTTCTAACGAGGAAATTCTTTATCTGATGCTCAATGATAAGAAAAATAACTCTGGAACGATTCGTTTTTCACTATTGGACAACCTCGGAAAAGGTAATTTTGATGTCAGTTGCCAAAATGAAAACATTG
>JAUNHO010000016.1:0-3704 GCA_030523905.1 Bergeyella zoohelcum | reverse complement strand
GTTTTATAAAAATTCTATTTAATCTTTTTGATAATTAATAGTTTATAAAACTTTGCGGAAATTCAATCATTTTTGGCATAATATTTGTTTTTATGTTAAATGAATATTATTAAAATATCAAAAATTATGAAAAAGTTATTTTTAGGAGTTGCACTTGCAGCAGGTTCGTTAGCATTTGCACAGCAGTTCGGTATCAAAGGTGGTCTTAATGTATCTTCACTATCAAAAGATGGTTTTGCAGATGTAAAAAGCAAAGCAGGATTTTATGCGGGTGCTTTCGTAAATGTACCAATATCAGAGAGTTTTAGCATACAACCAGAGGTGGTTTATAATAATATTGGGGCAAAAGTTACACTTTTAGGGACAGAAAACAACCTTAATCTCAACTATATCTCTATTCCTGTAATGTTCCAATATAATGCTACTCCGCAGTTTTATGTAGAGGCTGGACCAGAGTTTAGTTTCTTGCTCAATTCTAAAATAAAATCTTCTAGCGCATTGCTTGAAACTATCGCTAACTCATTGAATAGCAATGATTTTTATAACACTTTCAACTTTGGTTTGGGTGTAGGAGCTGGATTTAATATCACTAATAATATTGGTGTCAACGCTAGGTATGTTGCTGGTTTTACAGACGCTACTAAAGGGAATAGTACCATCAGCAATCTTGTACTAGGAAACAATAAAAACAATGTTTTCCAAGTAGGACTAAACTATAAATTTTAGTCATTAATAGACTGAATTACATCTAAATACAAAAAATCCAACTTTAATAATTAGAGTTGGATTTTTACTTTTGTTTCAAATTTTAATTATCCCTTCAAAGCCTTAATTTTCTCGGTAAGAGCAGGTAAAACCTGAAAAACATCTCCCACTACGCCATAATCTGCCGCTTTGAAGAATGGTGCCTCTGCATCGCTATTAATCACCACAATGGTTTTAGAGGAATTAACACCTGCCAAATGCTGTATCGCCCCTGAAATCCCTGCGGCAATATAGAGATTCGGAGCAATAGACTTACCAGTCTGCCCCACATGCTCAGAATGCGGTCTCCAGCCGATATCTGAAACAGGTTTAGAACAAGCCGTAGCCGCACCTAAAACATTCGCTAAATCCTCCACAAGTCCCCAGTTTTCAGCACCTTTTAGCCCTCTACCTCCTGAAACTACAATTTCAGCTTCCTTCAAATCCACCTTGCCAGAAGTTTCCTCGTGAGAGATGATTTTTGCATCATCTACTGCGGAGATTTCTCTCGTTTCTTCCGTTCCTGCCACAGGATTTTCTTTTAGCCCAAAAGTATTCGGTGCCAAAGTAACCACTACACCGCCTGTCTCCACTTTCGCAGACGCAAAGCCTTTACCAGAAAAAACTTTTCGTTTTACTTGAAAAGGGCTGATACTTTCAGGAACATCAGTTGCACTAGTAACAAGAGCGAAATCCTTCTGAACTGCCAACATAGGAGCCACCGAAGAAGCCTCGGAAGTATGCGGAAATACGATAATATCCCCCAACATAACCTCCGCTAAAATACCCGCATAGGCTTTTGCTGAAAAATGTTGAAAATTATTATTAATGACTTTTATCACTTTTGATGCTCCATATTGGTACAATAAATCTGAAGAATCAGTAGGGTTAATAGACACCGCCACTACGAAATCCGCAGATTGTTCAGCAATGGCTTTGGCATAGGCTACCGCCTCAAATGTTGATTTTTTATAAGTTCCATTATGGTTTTCTGCATATACAAATATTGCCATTTTAGTATTATTTTAATATTAAAAACTGGTATTTTTTACACTTTTGATAATTAAATCACCTTGGCTTCCTCGTGAAGCAATCTCACTAATTCATCAAGGTTGTCCGCAGAGACCATCTTCACAGCTGCCCTTGATGGTGTATTTTCAAAGTTCAAATTTTGGACTTTCACCCCATTAGAAATAGGCTCTACTACATTCAGAGGCTTTGTTCTGGCTGTCATTATCCCTCTCATATTAGGGATTATTAGTTCTTTTTCATCTACTAAGCCCTTTTGCCCAGCAACCACCACAGGGAACTTTAGTTCTATCGTTTCTTTTCCTCCGTCTATTTCCCTAGTAATTTCAGCAGTAGAATCTTTCACTTCTAATTTCACCACAGCATTTATAAACTGATAATCAAGTATTTGAGCTAACATCGCAGGAACCGCCGAACCATTATAATCAATGGATTCTTTACCACAAAGCACCAAACTATACCCACCATCTTTGGCTATATTGGCTATTTCTTTTGCGGTAGAAAAACTATCTTTCGGCTCTGTGTTGATTCTAATGGCATCATTTGCTCCTATTGCCAAGGCTTTTCTTATAACCGACTCATTTTCAGCACCTCCTACATTAACAACCGTTACACTTGCCCCCAATGAAGCCTGTAACTGAATGGCACGAGAAAGCACAAACTCATCTAGCGGATTGATGACCCATTGTATTCCATTTTTATCAAAAGCGGACTGGTCTGCGGTAAAACTAATTTTAGAAGTAGTATCTGGCACACTACTAATACAAACTAATATTTTCATTGGATATATTTTCAAAAATAAACTCGGCTAATTTAAGTAAAAAATTAACACAAAACGATATTTTCTTCCGAATTAGGATAAAAATCAGTAAAAATTATATTCATTTTTAAGTTTTAATAAAAACGCTTCCAATCAAAGCATTTGAGAAAAAAATTATTCCTTTACTATTTTCCTAGTAACGATACCACTATCGGTAAATATTTTAGCAAGATAAACACCTTTTGTAAGAATCTGAATTTGGGTATTGTTTTTCTCTAAAACTTTTACCAGCTGCCCTATCGCATTGTAAATTTCTACTTTGTGGATTTTTGCTGTTGTACTGATAATCAGATTGTCTCTTACTGGATTTAGGATTTGTAAAAACTCTATCGTATTGGTTTCTTGGCTAGAAAGCGTAGGATAGTTACAATTGACACTATACGAGGCCGTAGTATCTTTTTTCCATTGGGTATCTGAAGGGGTAAAATTAGAATCTATTTGAATACAAGTAAGTTCTGGATTACCCGTGGTATCCAAGTATGTAATCGCTTTATTATTTCCATTTGCTAAATTCAACTGGGTTAGCTGGTTATTAGAACTTCCCACCCATCTTAGAGCAACATTCTTGCTTATATCCAGCCTCGTCAATTGATTGTTATAGCACCCTAGTCCTATCAATTTTGTATTTTGACTTACATCTAGTTCCTTCAACTGGTTATTATAACAGCCAAGCCCCAGTAAATCTACATTTTTACTCACATCTAAACTTGTAAGTTGGTTATTATAGCAAGACAACTCTTCCAGCAAAACATTTTTAATCACATCTAGAATTGTAAGTTGATTAGAAAAACAAGACAACTCTGTCAAAGCTGTATTTTGGCTCACATCTAAATGTTTCAATTGGTTATTATCACAGCCCAATCTTTTAAGGGCTACATTTTTACTTACATCTAGACGGGTGAGTTTGTTATTATGACATTCCAAACGGACAATATTCACAAAAGCCTCTATCCCAGTAAGGTCCTCAATTTCGCTAAAACCTACAAGTATTATCCCATCATAGACTCTCGCCTCGCCGTAGGTTATTTCACCATCTCCATTTGTATTAATGGCAGAATTTCCTACCAATTTTTTCTTAAATTTCTCATCTGGGATATTGACAATCTCTGTA
>JAUNHO010000323.1 GCA_030523905.1 Bergeyella zoohelcum | reverse complement strand
CAGGGTTTTAGACCTTATTAATGCGTATAGACAGCGTGGGCATCTATTTACAAAGACCAATCCTGTAAGGGAAAGACGCAACTATCAGCCGACTTTGGATATACAGAATTTCGGACTTTCACAAGCGGATTTGAGCAAAAAATTCAATTGTGCTACACAGGTTGGTATGCCTTCGGCAGCGACTTTGCAGGAGATTATCAATCGTTTGCAGAATATTTATTGTGATTCCATCGGTGTGGAATATATGCACATAGAAAATGTGGAGGAAAGGGAGTTCATCATCAAATGGCTTCAAGTGAATGAAAATCATCCTGTACTTTCAGCAAATGAAAAAACGGAGATTTTACGAAAACTGAACCAAGCTGTAGCTTTTGAAAACTATCTTCATACCAAGTTTGTGGGGCAGAAGAGATTTTCTTTGGAAGGAGGGGAATCACTTATTCCAGCTCTTGATCAGTTGATTTCTCATTCCTCAAAATTAGGCGTAGATGAGGTGATTTTAGGTATGGCTCACAGAGGTAGGCTCAATGTACTTACCAATATTTTCGGAAAGTCTTACAAGCAAATTTTCTCCGAGTTTGAAGGTAAGGAATTTGAGGAAGATGTATTTTCTGGCGATGTGAAATATCACCTTGGGGCATCTAAAACAATCACAACCGAAGCAGGGGAAAAGGTAGCAATAAACCTAGTGCCAAACCCTTCTCACCTAGAAACCGTGGCTTCTTTGGTAATGGGGATTTCCAGAGCTAAAATAGATGATAAATACAAACAAGCGTCAAAAGTTCTACCGATTATTATCCACGGAGATGCGGCTGTTGCAGGGCAAGGTATTGTCTATGAAGTCGCTCAAATGATGACTTTGGACGGATATAAGGTAGGCGGTGCGGTGCATATTGTTGTGAATAACCAAGTGGGCTTTACAACGAATTATTTAGATGCTCGTTCGTCTATCTATTGTACTGATATAGCGAAAGTTACCAATTCCCCAGTGATGCACATTAATGCAGATGATGTGGAGGCAGTGGTACACGCTATTCGTTTCGCGGCGGAATATCGTGCGAAGTTTGGTAAAGATGTATATATAGACCTTTTAGGATATAGAAAATATGGGCATAATGAAGGTGATGAGCCTCGTTTTACTCAGCCAAATCTTTACAAAACAATATCTAAACACCTGAACCCAAGGGAGATATATAAAAATCAACTGATGAAGGAAGGGGTGCTTTCAAATGATGTTTTGAAAAGAATGGAAACCGAATTCAAAGCCCTTTTGGATAAGGATTTTGATGAATCAAAAGAGATTCAGAAAAATACGATGGACATCTTTATGAAAGATGGGTGGGAAAAATTCCCATTACCGAAAAAAGGCTGTTTGCAAAATGGCGTAAATACTCAGTTTGACCTTGCTAAATTAAAAGAATTGGCAGTGAAAATGAGTACCTTGCCAGAAGGTAAGAAATTCATTAATAAAATCAATCGTTTGTTTGACCAAAGATTGAAATCCATAGAGGCAAATTCCATTGATTGGGCTATCGCAGAATGGTTGGCATATGCTACGCTTTTGGTAGAGG
>JAUNHO010000322.1 GCA_030523905.1 Bergeyella zoohelcum | reverse complement strand
ACATTCAGTTTTGAATAAGATTTTAATAAAAGTGGGTGGGAAGCAGAGGACCTAGATAAAGATGGTAGAACCTGGGGGCAATATGAAGAGAAAAAATTCGCTAGAACGGGCGAAAATCTAGCCATCAATCATCCTAATGCTAGAACAGGTGGCACAAATGATTGGCTTTACTCTAATCCTATTAAAATCAAAGGAAATACGCCATATAGAGTGTCTTTCTATATTATGAAATATCAACTTCCATACGAAGGCTTGGAGGTATTCATCGGTAATGAAAAAAATCATTCTACAATGAAATCACTAGGCACAAAAATAGAGGCTAAAGAAGAGAATTTCACAAAGTATTACTATGAGTTTCAAGTAGATACAGACCAAACTATTTACTTAGGCTTTAACCATAAAATAGATGCCTCCGCTGAAACTTATGCCATAGGTCTTGAAGATGTGAGATTACAATTTGCGGAAGGAAAACCTGAAATAGATTTCATAGCAGATAACAAATTTCCTAATACCTACGAGGCAGTTACCTTTACTAATGGAAGCATCAGTTCGGCTAATTCTCCTATCACTCATTACCAGTGGACTTTTGAGCCAAATACTATTTCGTACATTGAAGGAGATAGCACTTCCAAGGATATAAAAGTGAAATTCAATGAAGAGACTACCTACGATGTAAGTCTAAAAGCTACTAATTCCGCAGGAGAATCTATATCATTGTATTCCAAGTATATAGATGTAAAAAACACTCCTACAGAAGCTGATTTCAAAAATACTATTTCAAAAATTTTCCAAGGAGAAGAAGTACATTTTACCAATAATTCTGTTGGCTATCCCTATCCTACCGAATTTGATTGGAAAATTACTCCAAGTGAAGGCTTTGATTTCGTGGGTGAAACCAATAAAAATAGCCAAAATATTTCCTTAAAATTTAATAAAGCTGGGAAATATACAGTTGCGTTAAAAGCGACTTCATTAGCCAACTCTAATGAAATAATAAAAACCGATTTGGTAGAAGTTACAGACATTCATCAAAGCGTCCGTGACCTAAAACACTCTTACAATAAAAATAATAAAGAGCTAAAACTCTTCTGGGAAAAACCAAATAAAAATCCAGTCTATTTTGAAAGTTTTGAAGAAGGATTCATCCCAGATGATATAATGGTATTCAATGATAGTACCAATGACAGAGCTTGGGAGGTAGATAATTTCCTTGGTGCTAATTATGGTGCTAATAAGAGTAGTTATAATGCCATTTCTTTCTCTTGGATGGATACACCACTTACAGCCAACCATTGGCTACTATCTCCTAAGATGAATAAAGGACTAGAATTACTACAATATTCAGCATATTTCCCAAATCCTGAAAAATATGATGTCTATATTGTAAAAGCACCTACTGATGGTATAAAACCTACGCTAGAGCATATAAAAGCTGGAAAAATAGTTTATTCGTCAGACCCTTCGGAGAAAGTTACTACTTTTGTTAATAGAGAAATTGATATTAGCCAACATACCCAAGAAGATTTCTATATAGCATTCCACCATAAAACTACTGATCAAGACAACGGATTAT
>JAUNHO010000321.1:573-1573 GCA_030523905.1 Bergeyella zoohelcum | reverse complement strand
GTATCGTGAGTTTCATTGGCGTAAGCGGATTCTTCACCTCGTGAGCCACTTGTTTTGCCATCTCCTGCCAAGCTTTTTCTTTTTCGGCAAAAGACAATTTTTCTTTTTGGTCTAAAATCTGATACACCAAACGATTGTAAGATTTTGCTAAAACACTGAGTTCATCATTTTCATAATGCCTAATTGGTTTTAGATTTTTCTCAAATAGCGTAAGATTATCAATCAATTTTGAAAATTCTTGAAGGTGCTTGGTAAGATTTTTAGAAATAACCCAACTAAGAAACGCCGCTATGAGAATAACGATTATATTAATAATAATGATATGATTGATATAGGTTTTGAAAACACCAAAATACACAGAATCATTGTGATAATACGGAACATAAACAATCCCGATAGGCTCTAGCTCGTTGTTTTTCAACAATAAATAAGAGGAAATCAAATTAGCGTCTATATCCTCTGCGTAAGTTGTAATATCTACACGCGTATTTCCACCTAACACTTTGGCTATCAGATGGATAGGGAGTTTTTGCTCGGCATTAGGAATATCTTTATTGGATAAAATATAGTTTCCTTGCAGGTCATAGACCACGGCATCTAATTTATTCACATCGGTGATTTCATAGATTCTATTACCGAGAATTTCCTTTAAGTCTTTGGTTTCCACACTTGTATGGCTCACGGCATAGTCTAGGGCTACCATCAGTCCTTCTACTTTTTTTTGCTGATCGGTTTTGCTTTGGGTAATGGCATTATCCCTCAAAAAGAAATAAGAAAGCACAAAAGCCCCACCGATACTGACCAGACAGACCGATAAAAAGCCATACAAAATCCGTTTTCTTAAACTATATCCTTCTTTTTTCATTTATTTTTTTGCTAATAATTGGGCTACATATTTTCCTATAATATCAAATTCTAGATTCACCACATCGCCCTTATTCAGATATTTCATATTGGTAAATTCCCAAGTGTAAGGTATTATCTCCACATAAAAAGCTTT
>JAUNHO010000321.1:0-563 GCA_030523905.1 Bergeyella zoohelcum | reverse complement strand
CGTAACAGACCCCTGTGGCACGGTGATAAAATCGCTATTTTCGTATCTAAAACTAATGAAAAAACTGCCGTCTTTTTCGGTGATTTCGGTAACTTCCGCTGTGGTGTCTATATGCCCCTGCACGATATGCCCATCTAGCCTTCCATTCATTTTTACACATCGTTCTAGATTTACTTTTGTGCCTATTTCCCAATTTCCAAGATTGGTTTTTTGGAGAGTTTCCTCCACTGCCGTTACCACATAAGTGCCATTTTCTATCTTCACCACCGTGAGACAACAGCCATTATGAGCTAGACTTTGGTCTATTTTCAGTTCATCTACAAACGGACAACTGAGCGTAAAATCTATATTTCCGCCATTTTTTTCTATTTTTTCTACTTGTCCTACCGTTTCTATTATTCCTGTAAACATATTTTTATTAAATTTGTACCTTGTGAAATTTTTTCCAAAGATAATAAATATGAATTTCAAACACAATAACAAAGTAAAAGTAGGGATTTCCGTAGGTGATTTCAATGGTATAGGCCCTGAAATCATTATGAAAACCTTGAAGGATAAAAACA
>JAUNHO010000320.1 GCA_030523905.1 Bergeyella zoohelcum | reverse complement strand
TCAGTTTTACTTCTTTTTTCAGATAGGTGCGGAAATCTTCTGCTATCGTGCCGAAATAAGTCCCTTTTTTCAGGTCTCTATTCACGCCTGTTTTAGCCAAAAGTACCGTTCCTTTCTCTATATGTAAGCCCGATGCCAAGCCCACTTGCCCCCACATCGTAACCTCGTCTTCTATGACGCAACACCCCGCAATACCTACCTGTGAGGCTATCAAGCATTTTTTACCAATCACGGTATCGTGTCCTATTTGTATTTGATTATCCAAAACAGAACCTTCACCGATAATAGTAGAAGCCGTAACGCCTCTATCTATGGTACAACTATTGCCAATCTCCACATTGTTTTCTATGATTACATTTCCTACGGAAATTAGTCGGTCAAAATTTCCTTCCAATTTTCTATAATAAAACGCATCACCTCCTATCACGGTATTGCTTTGGATAATGACACTATCACCGATTTCGGTACGATCGCCTATGACTACATTAGGGAATATATGGCAGTTTTTACCAATTTTCACCTCGTTTCCTACGACTGCCGAAGGGTGAATAAATGTACCTTCCCCTATGAGATTTCCTTTCAATTCTTCCTTAAAATTATAAATTTTAGTGAAATGCGTATTGATTTTATTAAAATCTCTAAAAGGGTCTTCCGAGACGAGCAAAGCCTTTCCCTGTGGGCATTCCACCTCTTTATCAATAAGAATGATGGTCGCCGCAGAGTTGAGAGCCTTATCGTAATACTTTGGGTGATTGACAAACACTATATCGCCCTGCCTTACCATATGGATTTCATTAGTCCCCAATACTGGGAAATTTTCATCTCCGATGAACTTCGCTCCTATGATTTCGGCAATTGATTTGAGAGTTTGTGGTTGCTTAAAAGTCATATATAACTGATTTTTAGTATAATAGAAAACTATAAATTCCTATTACTTCACTCTTTCTATATAAGAACCATCTTCGGTATTGACCTTAATTTTATCACCTGGTTCTATGAACAATGGCACCATTACTCTCGCACCTGTCTCCACGATGGCGTTTTTCAGTGCATTAGTTGCCGTGTTGCCCTTCACACCTGGGTCTGCCTCTACAACTTCCAAGAATACAGTTGGCGGAATCTCGGCAGAAAGTGGCATTTCATCGGCTTCTTTTAAGATGATAGTAACCTCCTCACCTGCTTTCATAAACTGGGCGTTTTCAATCATATCTTTATTGATATAGATTTGCGAAAAATCCTCATTGTTCATAAAGTGGAAGCCGTTATCATCATCATAAAGGTACTGGAATTTACGGGTGATTACCTTTATTTCCTCTATTTTATGCCCAGCGGAGAAGGTATTATCTACCACTTTTCCGTTGGTTACAGATTTCAGTTTTGTTCTCACAAATGCAGGTCCTTTACCTGGTTTCACATGGAGAAATTCTATTACTTTGTAGATGTCATTGCTAAATTCTATACAAAGACCTTTTTTAATATCAGCTGTTGTTGCCATTTTTATTTATTGATTTTTATTTTTTTGCATTAAATGATTAAATTACTCTCTACCTGTGCCGTAACATTTTACGATACCAC
>JAUNHO010000015.1 GCA_030523905.1 Bergeyella zoohelcum | reverse complement strand
AATAATCCTTTGTTAATCAAAGATGAATCTCTTACGGATTTAAGTGCTCAAATCACAGCGGTAGCATCACGAATCCCTGCATTACAGCCATTGGCATCGTATTTAGGAGCAACTTATGGACAAGTTCGCCAAGCAAAGACTGGTGATTTGGTACCATTGACGACAAGAGCGGTAATCGGTACTCCTGATGCTTCTCTTCCTGCGGCGTATCCAAATGAGTACAAACTTTTAGGAGTTACTTATCCATTACAAGATAAATATGTTCTTACGGCTACGGAAGTTGCTGAGGTTTCCACAGCGATAAAGTCTTATAACGAGACCATTAGCGAGATTGCAACCAAGTACGGCTATGCCTTTGTAGATGCGAATGCAAAACTGGCAGAACTAGCAAAAAGCTCTGGTATCCAGTACGATGGCGTGAAATATACTACCACATATGTAAGTGGCGGAGCGTTCTCTTTGGACGGCGTTCATCTTACAGGGAGAGGCTATGCAATTATCGCAAATGAATTTATAAAGGCTATCAACAAGACTTATAAATCTAACCTTGCGCAGGTAAATCCGAATAATTATTCAGGGGTTACTTTTCCGTAAATAAAAATACATCATAACATCTATTTATTAATCCAGCAAATCGTCTCTTTTTACAGGAGGCGGTTTGTTGTTTTATTTAGTTTTATTTCAAATAATTGATATATTTGCACTTTCAAAATCTTCATTCTGAAATGAAAATAAACTCTAAGCAGCTTAATGATTTTCCGCTGAATACATTGGGGAAAATTGTAGATTATGACAACCAAGATTTGCAAATGCCGTCTAAAATAATAGAAATGGGGCTATTGCCAAATACGGAATTTAGAATACTCCATCAGGCTCCATTCGGAGGGCCTTTGTACATAGAATTTGGAAAAGAAAAAAGCAAAATCGCCCTTCGTACAGAGGAGGCAAAATACATCATCGTTCAATCTATTGACTAATGCAGAATACCATTCAAAATAAAAAAATATTACTGGTAGGCAACCCTAATGTGGGGAAATCTACCCTTTTCAATGCCCTTTGCAACAGGAAACAAAAAACAGGAAACTACGCAGGCGTTACGGTTTCTAGCCACTCGGGAGAGTACATCTATGAAAACCAAGCGGTAGAGGTGGTGGATCTTCCTGGGGCGTATAGCATCTACCCAAGCTCAGAAGACGAGGCAGTTTTTTCTAAATATTTGCTAGAAAAACAGAACGAATACGCTGGCGTGGTCTATGTAATAGAGGCTATCAGCCTGAAACGAGGCTTGCTATTATTCCAGCAGATACAGGATTTGAAAGTCCCTATTTTATTAGTCATTAACCAAATTGACCAAGCAGAAAAACGCGGTATTTCTATTAATGTGGAAAAACTTTCGGCGGTTTTAGGGGTAAAAATCTTGACGACAAATGCCAAAAACAATATCGGAATTGATGAAGTAAAAAAAGCCATTCACAAAAGTGAATTTTCCGTTTCGCAGGAAGTGGCGTTTGGTATCCCAGTAGAATATCAATCATTGGTAAAAGAAACCGACGCTTCGGAGAGCAATCAATATAAAAATTGGAGAAAACTACTTTCAGGAAAGAGTAACATCAATGGTTTTCCGCCGAAGAAATTACAAATCCAAGAAACCATAAGACGCTACCAAGGTTTTGACCAAATTTTAGAAGAAACCACTACCAAAAAAACAGGATTAAAAGAGCAACTCACCGAAAAGATAGACCGAGTTTTGGTGCATCAGTTCTTCGGATATATCATTTTTGCATTGGTGTTATTACTCATTTTCCAAAGTGTATTCTTCTTTGCAGAGTACCCAATGGGCTGGATAGAAGATGCCTTTGCGTGGCTAGGGGAAGGCGTAGCAACATTACTCCCAGACGGCCCACTGAAAAGCCTCATCATAGATGGGATTATCGCAGGGCTGGGCGGTATTGTGGTTTTTGCTCCACAGATTGGGATTCTCCTCTATCTCCTTTATTTACTAGAAGATTCTGGCTATATGGCTCGTGCGGTTTTCCTTATGGATAGACTTCTTCGCCCATTCGGTTTGAATGGAAAGAGCGTTGTTCCGCTGGTTTCAGGGACGGCGTGTGCGATTCCTGCCGTGATGTCTAGCCGAAATATTGAAAACCTAAAAGAGCGTCTCATCACGATTTTAGTAACGCCTTTCACTACTTGTTCTGCGAGGTTGCCTATTTATAGCATCATCATTATGCTGGTAATTCCAGAGGGTAGCTTCTTTATTTTCAGCTATAAAGCCTTGGCTCTGATGACGATGTATTTGATAGGTTTCGTTACGGCGTTGTTCTCTGCTTTGGTACTGAAAAAACTCATCAAAAGCAATGAAAAATCTTACCTCGTGATGGATTTGCCAACCTACAAGATACCAATGTTTTATACCAATTTCAAACTGGCTTTGGTGAAAATCTGGGACTTCATTTCTGGGGCTGGGAAAGTCATTTTTGCGGTTAGTATCATTTTTTGGGTACTGAGCTATTTTGGACCGAAACAAAATGAAAACGAATGGGTGGCTTCTGATGTAGAAATGCAAGATTCTTACCTTACAATTTTGGGCGAAACCATAGAGCCTGTGGTAGCACCAATGGGCTATGACTGGAAAATGGGAGTAGGCGTTATCACGAGTTTTGCCGCCAGAGAATCCTTCGTAGGGACACTCGCTACGCTTTACAAACTTGAAGACGACCCCAATACCGAAAGCGATGAAAGTAACCCAGAAGACGAGGTGGGCGGAGAGCGACTGATAGACAAAATGAGAAACGACACAAAAACCGATGGAACCCCTGTCTATACCCTTGCCACTGGGATTTCTATCCTGCTTTTCTATGCCTTTGCAATGCAGTGTATCTCTACCATTGCCATCGTTCATAGAGAGACCAAAAGTATGAAATGGACAATGGTTCAGCTTGTGGGAATGACTGGTCTGGCATACATTTCAGCGATTGCAGCGTATCAATTATTAAGGTAATGAGTTTTAATTTTTTCATCTCAAAAAAATAAATAAAAAGATATGGATTCTTCTATAATACAATGGATAATCATTGCCGTTTTGGCTGTGGGAGCGGTGTTTTATCTCTTTAATAAATTTACCAAAACATTTTCTAAAAAGAAAAAAAACAGCAGTTGCGATACCAATTGTGGTTGCTCGTAGATTAGGAAAGTGAGTAGGTTTTCTTTATTTTTGCTTTTTCAAATATAGAAAAATGAATTCCATTATCATTAATATCGGTAATACCAATATCCGTTTTGGGCTTTTTAACGAGGATAATTGCGAGGTTTCGTGGGTCATTAATACCAAACCTTATCGCACAAGTGATGAACTTTTTGTGCAGTTTCTCTCTCTTTATCAGCATTATCAGGTCAATATTGAGCAGATTGAAAGCATCGTAATTGGCTCGGTAGTACCACAACTTACGCAGGACATCAGCCGTGCCATAGAGAAAATCCATAAGAAAAAACCGATTCTGGTAAGCCGAGAAACGCCTTCTCCTGTACTGCCAAAATCCAAACAAATGGGAACGGATATTTATGCCAATCTCGTGGCGGCACACCATCTTTATCCCAATAAAAAGAAAATTATCCTTGATTTTGGAACGGCTCTCACCGCAAGTTGCATCTCCGAAAATGGTGAGACTCTGGGCGTTATCATTGCTCCTGGTATTATCACTTCGCTCAATTCTTTGGTGGGGCAAACCGCTCAGTTACCAGAGATAGAACTCACCCAGCCCAAATCTGTTTTAGGTCTAGATACCATCACTTGTATGCAAAGTGGTATGGTCTATGGTTTTCTTGGAATGGTGGAGGGCTTTATTGATAGAATCAACAATGAGGTGGAAGACGACTGCCTTGTAATAGCAACGGGGGGCGTTTCGCATATATACAAACCCCTTACGGATAAAATCCACATTGCGGATAGACTACACACCCTAAAAGGACTTTATTTCCTTGGCAAAGGGTTTTAGAAAACTAAACCTTTCAATATCAAAGTATTGAAAGGCTTTTATTTTGTTCTTTTCAACTAAAAATTTTACCATACCAAGGCACTCGCCCCAAGAATGGCTGCATCGGCCTCGTCTAGTTCGCTGAAAACCAACTTCACTTTCCCTCTGAAAATAGGGAGAAGATTACGCTCCATATGGAGTTTCGTAGGCTTCAAAATGAAATCCCCAGCCTTGATGACCCCACCAAACAGCAAAATAGCCTCTGGCGATGAAAACATCACGAAATTTGCCAATGCCTCACCGAGTTTCTGCCCCGTATAGCGGAAGACTTCTATCGCCGTAGCATCGCCTTTCAAGGCACATTCGTGAACGGTTTTAGAGTTGATTTCCTCTTCTGCATACTCATTCAGCATTGATTCTGGGAACTCTGCACGCATTTTTTTCGCCGTAATTGCAATTCCCGTAGCCGAAGCATACGCCTCCAAACTTCCCTCCGAGCCTGTATTCCAGTGCTTTCTACCACCAGGTTTTACCACCGTATGTCCTAGCTCTCCCGCGAAACCATCGTGTCCATAGATGAGTTTTCCACCAGCCACAATACCGCTACCTACGCCAGTCCCAAGCGTTACCATTATGAAATCTTTCATACCTCGGGCTGCTCCGTATTGCATTTCGCCAAGAGCCGCTGCATTGGCATCGTTGGTCATTTTACAAGGCAGACCAAATTTTGCGGTCATCATCTCCGCAAAAGGAATTACGCCTTTCCAGTTTAGATTTGCGGCTTGTTCTATCGTCCCTTTGTAATAGTTAGCATTTGGGGCTCCTACGCCTATGCCTTCCAAGACTTTATCGGAGCAATGCTCGTCTATCAATGGTTTTATATTGCTATAAAGAGCGTCTATATAATCCTCTATTTTCTCATAAACGCTGGTTTTCATAGAGCCTTTCGCTAGCATCTCCCCTCTATGATTCACTAGCCCGTATTTGGTATTTGTAGCCCCTATATCTATGCCTAGTGCTACCTGTTTTGATAAATCTATTAGTGCCATTATTTCTTATAAAATTTGAAAGTATAAAGGTAATAAAAAAAACAATTCAAAGGGAATAAAATTTGAATTAGATAACGAAAATCATATTTTTTTGAATTAATTCATTAGGGAATAAAGACAAAAAAATCCGCTTTACTAGATTTGTAAAACGGATTAATGAGAATATTTAATCTAAAATTATGCTGGGATTTCTCCTCTGTAAAGGAATGAAATCGTCTCTTTATTGATTTTATCCACCATTTCACTGAATAGATGGAAAGACTCTTGTTTATAGATAATGAGTGGGTCTTTCTGCTCATATACTGCTCCCTGTGAAGAGCGTCTGAGGTCGTCCATCTCACGAAGGTGCATTTTCCAGTTATCATCTATGATGGAAAGCGTGATGTTTTTCTCAAAATTATCCACAAGACTCTGGCATTTAGTATCATACGCTTCTTTCAAATCGGTTACAATGGTCATTGTCTTTGTTCCATCGGTGAAAGGCACTTGTATCATTCTAAACATTGCCCCTTGTGTATTATACACATTTTCTATAATTGGGAAGGCTTTTTCTTTCATTAGTTCAAGCCTTTGTTTATAGTCGTCTTCTGCCGCTTTGAATACAATTTCCGTAAGCTCTTGTACGCTTTTGTTCTTGAAATCTTGTTCAGAAACAGGGGATTCCATCGTAAAGTTTTTGATAATTTCGTACTCAAAATCTTTATAATCTCCCTCTAATTTCCCTTGATTGACAATGGACTGAGCCACATCATAAATCATATTCGTAATATCATATTTCAAGTGGTCTCCAAACAAGGCGTTCTTTCTCTTTTTGTAGATTACATCACGCTGTTTGTTCATCACATCATCATATTCCAAGAGTCTCTTACGGATACCGAAATTGTTTTCTTCTACCTTTTTCTGGGCTCTTTCAATGGATTTTGTAATCATAGAATGCTGGATAACCTCGCCTTCTTTATGCCCCAATCTGTCCATCATTTTTGCAATTCTCTCCGAGCCGAAAAGACGCATCAGATTGTCTTCCAAGGAAACATAAAACTGCGAACTACCTGGATCTCCCTGACGACCCGCACGACCACGAAGCTGTCTATCCACACGGCGAGAATCGTGTCTTTCTGTACCGATAATCGCCAGACCACCTGCATCTTTCACCTCCTTGGACAATTTAATATCCGTACCACGCCCTGCCATATTGGTTGCGATGGTTACCTGCCCTGGTCTTCCTGCTTCGGCTACAATTTCCGCTTCCTTTTTGTGAAGTTTCGCGTTCAAAACTTGGTGCGGAATTTTTCTCAAACTCAATGCTCTTGATAGCAATTGTGAGATTTCCACCGAAGTCGTCCCCACCAAAACGGGTCTTCCAGCGGCGGTCAGTTTTTCCACTTCCTCTATTACCGCATTGTATTTTTCTCGGTTGGTTTTATAGACTAAATCGTGTCTATCATCTCTCAAAATTGGTCGGTTGGTAGGGATTACCACTACATCTAGTTTGTAGATTTCCCAGAACTCACCTGCCTCTGTTTCCGCTGTTCCCGTCATACCGCCGAGCTTGTTGTACATACGGAAATAATTTTGAAGGGTAATGGTAGCAAAAGTCTGCGTAGCGGCCTCAATTTTCACATTTTCTTTTGCCTCAATCGCCTGATGAAGCCCATCTGAATAACGGCGACCATCCATAATACGCCCAGTTTGCTCATCTACGATTTTCACCTCTCCGTCCATTACCACATATTGGTCATCTTTCTCAAACAATGTATAGGCTTTCAGAAGCTGATTCATTGTGTGAATGCGTTCGGATTTTTCAGCAAAATTTCTAAATAATTCTTCTTTTGCTGCAAATTCTTCTTCTTTTGAAAGATTTTTCGCCTCTAATTCTGCGATTTCGGTAGCGATGTCTTGAAGCACGAAGAAATCCTTATCATCATTGCCTTGCGACATATACTCTACCCCTTTATCGGTAAGGTCTATTTGGTTATTTTTTTCATCAATTACGAAATACAAGTCCTTATCCACAATCGGCATATCACGATTGTTGTCTTGCATATACTGAGCCTCTACCTTTTGTAGAAGGGCTTTGTTTCCTGTTTCGGAAAGGAATTTGATGAGCGGACGAGACTTTGGCAGACCTCTATGCGCTTGTAACAACTTAAAGCCACCATCTTTGGTATTCCCAGCAGCGATGAGTTTTTTTGCCTCGTTAAAAATCTGCGAAACAGTTTTCTTCTGAACCTCCACAATTCTGTCAATAGAAGGTTTTAATACATCAAACTCCTGTCTATCGCCTTGTGGCACTGGTCCAGAGATAATGAGCGGGGTTCTGGCATCATCTACCAAGACGGAATCTACCTCATCTACTATGGCAAAATTAAGCTCTCTCTGTACCAATTCGGACGGAGAAGCCACCATATTATCCCTTAAATAATCAAAGCCGAACTCGTTATTTGTTCCGTAGGTAATATCGGCATTGTACGCCTTTCTTCTTCCATCAGAATTAGGCTGATGCGTATCGATACAATCTATAGACATACCGTGGAACTGGTACAAAGGCCCCATCCAAGCGGAGTCTCTTTTTGCCAAATAATCATTCACGGTTACGACATGGACACCACGCCCTGGCAAGGCATTAAGGTAGATAGGAAGCGTCCCCACGAGGGTTTTCCCTTCCCCTGTTTGCATTTCGGCAATTTTACCGCTGTGTAGCACCACCCCACCGATGAACTGCACATCGTAATGCACCATATCCCAAACCACATCGGTACCGAAGGCGTTCCATCTGTTTTTCCAAACGGCATCTTCGCCCTGTATTTCTACGAAGTCTTTGGTTGCTGCTAGGTCTCTATCCCAGTCGGTAGCTTTCACACGGATTTCGCCATTATGAGCCCATCTTTTAGCAGTTTCCTTCACCAAAGCGAAAGCCTCTGGCAAAATATCGGTAAGGATTTTCTCCTCTATCTGGTAGGCATCTTTTTTCAATGCTTCTATCTTACCAAAGAGAGCCTCTTTCTCGTCGATGTTCGTTGTAGTCTGTATCTGCTCTTTTATCTGCTCTATCTGTGTAGAAATAGTGGCAGTAGCATCTTTTAGTTTTTGTTTAAACTCGTGGGTTTTCTGCCTCAAACCATCATCAGAAAGCTCTGCTATCTGTGGTTCTACGGCTTTTATTTTGGCTACTACTTTTTTTACTTCTTTTAGGTCTTTTGCATTTTTATCGCCTAAAAAACCTTTAAGAATCCTGTCTAAAAAACTCATAATTGCGAATTGCGTAAAGCGTTTTGGGGTTAAAATTCAGCAAAAAGCATTTCGTCTTTTCGCTGTATGATTGTTATTTTTTTAATACTCGTCTTCGTTCCAAAGGAAATCTTCATCGGTAGGATAATCGCTCCAAACCTCTTCTATACTTTCGTAGATTTCTCCCTCATCTTCAATGGCTTGTAGGTTTTCTACCACTTCCATAGGAGCCCCCGTTCTGATGGCATAGTCTATCAATTCTGCCTTAGTCATTGGCCAAGGAGCATCACTCAAATACGAAGCTAATTCTAATGTCCAGTACATATCTTTTGTTGTTTTTATTTTAATTTCTGCAAAAGTAAAAAATTAGATGATAAAATAAAGGTTTTTATCTCTGATTTTCAAATAATTTCTTTTAATGCTGATGATTTTTCTTGTTTCAGTTTCTCAAAAACCATTCCACAAATTTTTTTATGCCATTTTGGAAGTGTGTTTTAGGCTGATAACCGATTAAAGTTTTGGCTTTGGTAATATCGGCATTGGTTTTCTGCACATCGCCCGCCTGCATTGGTAGCATTTTTTTGTTCGCTACTTTGCCCAGCTCGTTTTCTATGGTAGAAAGCATTTCGTTAAGGTTAATCACCTCACTTTCACCGAGATTAATAATTTCATAAACGCCATTATTTTGCTCCAAATAGAGAATGGATTTCAAAATCCCATCAATAATATCCTCTATATAAGTATAATCTCTGGCAGTAGAACCATCGCCGTAGAACGGGATTTCGCCGTTTTCGTGAATGATTTTCGTGAATTTATGTATCGCTAAATCAGGGCGTTGCCTTTCTCCATACACGGTGAAAAACCTCAGCTGAATCATATCCAATCCATACAAATGGTGGTAAGTATGCCCCAAGATTTCGCCACATTTTTTGGTTGCGGCATATGGGGAAATCGGTCTATCTACATTGTCGGTTTCGGCAAAAGGGATTTTTTCATTATTACCATAAACGCTTGAAGATGAAGCACAAACAAACTTCTTCACGCCGAAATCCTTGCACAATTCCCAAAGGTGCATAGAGCCTTTGATATTGACATCGGCATAGTCCAGCGGACGCTCAATAGACGGACGCACACCCGCCAACGCCGCCAAGTGAATCACCATATCTACTTGATGATTTTGGAAGATTTTTCGCAAACCCTCTATCTCTCTAATGTCTTGATAATAAAGTTGGTAAGTCTCCGATTGCGTAAGTTTTTGCAAGTGGGCAATATCTGTTTCTTTGTCCGAAAAACTAAAATCTGCCGACAAGCCTACGCTCTGCAACGAATTTTTTATTTTAATCTGATAATGATAAAAATCATCAAAATTGTCAATATTAATGACAGAATGTCCGTTTTTCAAAAGTTGCTCTACCAAATGAGAGCCTATGAAACCGCTCCCGCCCGTAACAAGATATTTCATCTGTGAAGTTTTGAGTAGCAAAAGTAAGAAATTTAGTTGAATTATTATAAAAATCATTTTTTTGTATTTCCTCAAAAATATTCCTTACTTTCGCTGAAAATTTTCGGACAAGAATGAAATTCAGCGGACAAATAAAAAAAATGGTAACCGAACTCGGAGAGCCGATTCAATATTATCTCAATCTTTCTAATGATTTAATTAATGTTAATCAGATTATTGGCAAAAATATCAGTATAAAACATACTGGTTACCAATGTATTGAGTGCGGAAGTGATGAAAAAATATTCCGAATGGGCTTCTGCAAAAAATGTTTTTTTAAGAGTCCTTATGCCAGCGAAACCATCATTCGCCCAGAGCTTTCCACGGCTCATTTAGGCATTGCCGAACGGGATTTAGCAGTAGAGCAACAGATACAACTACAGCCGCACATCGTTTATTTATCCTACACGGGTGATGTAAAAGTGGGCGTAACGCGAGAAACACAAGTCCCAACGCGGTGGATAGACCAAGGTGCGACCTTTGCCCTGCCAATTGCCAAAACTACCAATCGCTACGAGGCAGGAATGATAGAGGTAGCCCTAAAAGAGCATCTAGCAGATAAAACCAACTGGCGAAAAATGCTACAACACGAGTACGAAGATGAAATCAACCTAGCGGAATACCGAGATAAAATAAAACAATATTTCCCCGCTGATTTTCAGCAGTTTTACAGAGATGATGCCGAGATGGTAAGACTAGATTACCCGTACCAAGCACCAGAAAAAATCAGCTCTGTTTCATTGGATAAACAACCAGAATTTTCAGGAATAATCAAAGGAATAAAAGGGCAATATCTCGCCTTTGAAGATGGCAGCGTCATCAATCTCCGTAGCCACGAAGGTTATGTGATAGAACTAGAAACAAACTAGAAAAAAGCCAAAAACCCTCCATAATTAGAGGGTTTTTTATGTATTTAGAAAGGTTAATTATGTTAGCATTCCGCCATCTACATTGAGGACTTGCCCTGTGATGTACGCCGATTTTTCACTTGCTAAAAATACACAAGCGTTCGCTACATCTTCTGGTTGTCCGCCTCGTTTTAGTGGGATAGCATCTCTCCAGCCTTGTACTACTTTTTCATCTAGAACGGCCGTCATTTCCGTTTCTATAAAACCTGGTGCGATGGCGTTGCAACGGATATTTCTAGAACCTAATTCCAACGCTATGGATTTGGTGAAGCCTATCACTCCTGCCTTGGAAGCTGCATAATTCGCCTGTCCTGCATTGCCCTTCACGCCGACTACGGAAGTCATATTGATGATGGAACCTGCCTTGGCTTTCATCATTGGTTTTATCACGGCTTTGGTAAGGTTGAATACCGAGTCCAAATTTACTTTAATGATGGTATCCCAGTCCTCTTTGCTCATTCTCAGCATCAGATTATCCTTGGTAATACCTGCATTATTAACCAAAATATCCACCGAGCCAAACTCTGCCAATACCTCATCTACGAGTTTCTGTGCGGCATCAAAATCCGAAGCGTCCGACTGGAAGCCTTTCACTTGTGTAATCTTTGAAAGCTCTTCCTCCAATGCCTTTGCTTTATCTACCGACCCTGCATAGGTGAATGCGATTTTAGCACCTTCTTTGGCAAAAATCTCGGCAATCCCTCTACCGATACCCCTCGTTGCCCCTGTGATAATGGCAACTTTTCCTTCTAGTTGTTTCATTGTTTTTATTTAATTATATTTATATCGTTAAATATTTCTTGTATTCTAATTTTGAAATGAGGTAAATCCTTTTTCAATGTCGTCCAAACCTCATCATATTCCACATTAAAATATTCGTGAATAAGAAAATTCCTCATCGCCGTAGCTTGTCTCCATTCCACATCAGGATATTTAGCCTTAAAATCATCATCAACTTGGCGAGATGCTTCGCCGATGATTTCCATATTTCTAATAATAATATCCTGTTTTTGCCAATCATTGATATAGTCTCCATAAGAAAGATTTTCCGTTACGACTTCAATTCTTCTTATCGATTCTAAAATATGATTTAAGCGAAGCAAATTTTTATCTATTGTCATAAATAATTTTCAAATCGTTAATAATTGATTCTTTAAGGAAAGGATGAAGATATTTCTCTGAAACCAAATCGACGGATTTATTGAGTTTGGACTCGAGACGCTCTAATAAATCTGCCTTTTCAAATAGGCTAATAGGCGTACTGAACTGGTAGAGAATATCAATGTCGCTCTCTGTTTTATTCTCTCCACGAGAGTACGAACCGAAAACGCCTATCTTTTCTGGATGATAGGGTTTCATGGTTTCTATAATAAGGTCTATTTCTCGTTGTGAAAGCATTTTATATTAATTTTAATACGATGTTATTTCTTGTATTATTCCACATTATTCACTACCAATACTATTTCCCCTTTTAG
>JAUNHO010000319.1 GCA_030523905.1 Bergeyella zoohelcum | reverse complement strand
GTATTCCGCCAAATCCTACGGAATTACTGACCAACGGAAGATACGAACAGCTTTTAGAGGAACTAAAATTGACTTACGATTATATCATCGTAGATACCGCACCATTGATGCTTGTAACAGATACCTTCTTATTAGCCGATAAGGCAGACGCTACGGTATATGTAACGCGTTCTAGATACACAGAGAAACCGCTCATAGACTTTGCGAATAAGAATATTAATAGCGGTAAAATCAAAAATGTAGGGTTTGTAATGAATGATGTCGCGAAGCATAATTTTGGCTATGGTAATAAATATGGCTATGGCTACGGTGCCACTGAAAAATCGTGGTGGGAGAAGTTCAAGGAGAAGTTTTAATCACAAAATAAAGACTTTATGAAAATTATCAATGTTGTTTTAACTGGGGGAGTGGGTAGCCGTCTCTGGCCATTGTCTCGGAAGGAAAAACCAAAGCAATATATCGATTTATTTGAGGGAAAATCGCTCTTTCAGCAGACTATTTTGAGAAATCAATCCTGTTCGGATGAGCTGATGGTGGTTGGTAACAAAGACAATTCCCATCTTTCCAAGGCGGCATTACAAGATTTGGGAATTTCCAACTATACCGAGATAGTGGAGGCAACACCGAGGAATACCGCCGCAGCCGTTGCTTTCGCAGCCCTGAATGCACAGCCAGAAGACATCCTTTTGGTAACGCCGTCAGACCATTTGATAGAAGATTTAGACATCTATTATCAGTCCGTAAAACAGGCGGTGGCTTTGGCAAAGGAACAAAACATTGTAACCTTTGGGCTGAAGCCTACAAAACCCGAGACAGGCTACGGATACATCCACATTAAAGGCAATAAAGTATTAGGATTTAGAGAAAAACCGAATAAAGATACCGCGATAGACTTCCTGAAAGATAGGCATTTCTACTGGAATTCTGGGATGTTTTGTTTCCAAGCTGGTGTGTTTTTAGAGGAACTGAAAAAGTACGAAGAGGAGGTTTTTACCAAAGCAAAAATTGCCCTTGATGTTTCTGAAAACAATGTTTTACCCTTAAAGGAAAGCCTTGAAATCCCTTCCATTTCGGTGGATTATGCCGTGATGGAACGCACCAAAAAACTACAAGCAGTGATAGGAGAGTTCAGTTGGTCGGATATGGGTTCGTTCGAGTCCGTGTATGAATATCTGCTCGCCAAGGGGCATCCTACCGATGAAAATGGCAATATGGTCATTGGCACGAATATACACACTGAATTTTTGGGGATTAAAAACTCTATTTTAGTTTATACTAATGATGCTATTTTGGTTTTGAAAAAAGAAAAAGCCCAAGATGTGAAAGAGGTGTATGAAAAGTGGGAAAAACAGGTAAAGGATTTGGTATAATTAAGATATAATGGATTCATTAGAAAGTAATCTATGATGAATTTATATTGAAAAATAGTGTTATTGTTATAAAGTTATTGATACAGAAATGTAAAAATATTATATGGTTTTATGTTAAACTTAAAAAAATCTTTATTTTATAAAAATTTTTTTATATATGCCATAGGATTATTATCCAGTGGTTTTATTAGTTTTTTCTCTATACCGCTC
>JAUNHO010000318.1 GCA_030523905.1 Bergeyella zoohelcum | reverse complement strand
GGGGTTGCAGTTGGGGTTGCAAAAGCACGAAAAAAATGACCAACTGAAATAGAGTTAAACACCAATTAAACGCCCCTTTTGTGGGATATTGTAAAACTGAACCCCTTTACTAACATAGGATATTTATACAATGCTACTGATTACCAGTGTTTTATGTATTTTTATACGGAAAAACCTTGCACACACGGGCTTTGTGGCGGACATTTAGTGCATTTTTACATAGACTACCCACCTGTTTTTATCCCACATTGCTTTTTATGATGTCTCCATTGGTAGAGGCTTTATAGAGTTCTATTTGCTGGCGAAGGTCTGCCACTTCTAGCTCTAAACGCTGGATTTCCTTGGATAAATAGGCGTTTTCTTTTTCTAAAAGGGTATTATTTTTCTCTAATAACCGCACTTTGTCCTTTAATAAAGTAATTATTTCATTATCGTTTTGCTGGGGTTGGGAAAACGATACCGCTTCTGTTTTGAGCATTGAACCTTTGCCTGTGAGTAACCATTCGGGATTGATTTCGGAAAAATATTCAATTATTTTCAAATATTTATCTGTTCCTATAGCTCCTCTTTTATCTAAATAGCCCATAGACAAGTTCAAATCTTTACAAAATCTGTAAGGAGTAATCTGTTTATTTTCAAGTACTTGTAAAATTCTTTCTTGTATAGTCATAAAATATTTGAAAAAAAGTTTATAAAAAATTTGTTTTATTTGAAAATTATCTAATATCTTTGCCGTGTCAAACAATTGTAACCAATTAAAGCAATGGACAAAGATACACAAAAACCAAGAAAAGAGTATAATATCTATAATAAAGATATTATCCGCAAGTTGAGAGCCAAGTACGGCACTACGCCGCATTTTATTTACGCCAGTCTGCGTGGCGACCGCAATAGCGAGACCTCCATAAAGATTTGCGAAGACTACAAAAAAGCAGAAGTAGAAATCAATAAAACATTAGAAAAGATATAGTTATGAAAAACCTAATCATCCACCCACAATTTGGGGAAATTAGAATGAAAATGAAAGCCAATGAACCTTGGTTTTGTGCAAAAGACATTTGTGAAGTTTTAGGGATTGAATGGAAACGCTCCGCAAGTATTGGTCATCTTGACGAAGACGAAAGGGGGCTGATGAAAGTGGGCTCCCTTGGAGGAATGCAAGAGATGGTCTTCGTGAATGAATCTGGGCTTTACACCTTGATAATGCGAAGCAACAAACCCGAAGCGAAGAAATTCCGCAAGTGGGTGACCTCGGAGGTATTGCCAGCGATACGCAAGTACGGCGTGTATAGCACCAACCCCCAAGTGATGGACAAAGCCAAAGCCCGTGCCGAAGTAAAACAGATAAAAGAAATGCTAAGCGAGGTAAGAAGCCATCTCTCCTACACGGATATAAGACTAGTAGCCAAGCAATGCCGCACCACAGAGTATATGGTGGAAAAAGTCCTAAGAGGCGAAGTAAAAGATACCTATATGCTACAGCTACTCTACGCCCGAAGCACAGGCAACAAAATACTAGAACAACAATTCTACACCGCCAAAGGAGCAGAAGAACTGATGAGAGCGTTGGTGGAGAGGTAAGGAGGCAGGAGGC
>JAUNHO010000317.1:479-1600 GCA_030523905.1 Bergeyella zoohelcum | reverse complement strand
CCCTGCATAGACGCTTCCACCAGGCGAATTGATATAAATCTGAATGTCCTTACTTGGGTCTGCACTTTCTAAAAACAAAAGCTGGGCGGTAACGATATTCGCCACTTGGTCATCAATTCCTGTACCTAAAAAGATGATTCTATCCATCATCAAACGGGAGAAAACATCCATCTGTGCTACATTCATTCTTCTCTCTTCCATAATGTAAGGCGTAAGGTTGGTAGGGTTAAACATTCCCATATATTGGTCGGTTACTAAACCATTATTTCCCAAATGCTTTACCGAGAAATCTCTAAATTCTTTTTTTATATCCATAATTTCTATTATTTACTATGTCTTAACTAATGAAATATTTTGCTACAAATTTTGTTCCTTAAAAAATATATGCCCTTTTGTCAGTGTTCTGCCGAGTTTTTGGTTGATTTCCATTGATAATTTTTTCAGAATCATTATTTTTTTTAGTGTTTCGTAGTATTCCTCTTCATTGGTTTCGCTGTATTCTTCCAGTTGGCGGCTCAGTTTGTAGCTTCTATCTTCCACCAGATGGCTTTTGTGTATCAGCAAGTTATCTTCCAATTCTTCTGCTATGCGTTCGCCCAAGGCATATGGGTAGATGTTGTACCGCTTCCAATCGGAGAGTTCATTGGTATCGTCCATTAGATTATCTGCCACTTTTTCCGTAATATTTTCGTCCATTAGGGAGAGGAAAAAATTCCCTGTTCGGAGTTCATTGTTGCTAATTCCCTCCTTTATTTCTTCTATTATTTGTTTATTAATGGGCGAAATTATCTCATAATCATCTTCCTCAAAATGATATAATATTTCCTCTATTACGGTGGTTTTTACTGGTTGATTTTCAGCATTTCGTAGGGTGATGAGTCTATTGCCATATTTCAGCATCATTGAAATGAGTTTTTCCTCCAATTCCAAAAGTGGATTAGTCCCTAAAATGGAATTTTGAGTGATAGAAACCTCCAATTTTGGCGTTGTAGTCGGAGCCGTATGCCTCTGCCCCTGCTCTGCAATCTGCTTCTGAATGCCGAGTTCATTGAACAAACTCTGCTCACTCAACCCGAATTTATTGGCAACTTCTTTCAGATAGACTTCTTGTTTCAGCGGAT
>JAUNHO010000317.1:0-469 GCA_030523905.1 Bergeyella zoohelcum | reverse complement strand
CTAATCGCTTCCGCCTTTTTAATAGGGTCATTCCCTGCTTCTTTCAGTAGAATTTCCGCCTTGAAATCTATGAAATCATTCGCCTCTGTCTGTATGAAATTTTCTACAAACTCGCGTGGGTGCTTTCGTGAGAAGGAATCTGGGTCGTCCCCATCAGGGAAAAGTAGCACCCTAATGTTCATACCCTCCGAAAGTAGCATATCTATGCTTCGGAAACTGGCTTTTATCCCTGCTTTATCGCCATCAAATAAGATGGTAACATTCTCCGTAAGGCGTTTGATGAGCTTTATTTGCTCCGTAGTAAGGGAAGTCCCAGAACTTGCCACCACATTCTCTATACCGCTCTGATGCAGGGCAATAACATCCATATAACCCTCCACCAAAAGACAAAGATTATACTTTGAAATCGCCTGTTTGCTTTGGTTCAGCCCATAGAGAACATTAGATTTATGATAAATCTCGGTCTCTG
>JAUNHO010000014.1:8366-12351 GCA_030523905.1 Bergeyella zoohelcum | reverse complement strand
TTTGGAGAATGATGTTTCTCTTCACCTTCAAAGTCGGTGTGATTTCCCCTGAAATGATTTCAAACTCGGCTGGCATTAGCACAAATTTTTTCACCTTTTCAAAACCTGGCAGATTTTTCTGTATTTCATCTAATTTCTGATGGTAAAACTCCTTTATTTTATCCAAATTCACGATGTCTTCCCAGTTCGTAAAGGCGATATTCATTCTTTCCAACTGCAATTTAAGAGCATCAAAATTCGGAATAATAAGTGCCGTTACGAAAGGTTTTCCCTCCGCAATAACCATCGCTTGGTTAATGTATTGGTTATTAGAAAGCAGGTTTTCAATCGGCTGTGGCGTGATGTATTTCCCATTGGAGGTCTTCATCAGGTCTTTTATTCTATCGGTGATGAAGAGATTGCCTTGGCTGTCCATTTGCCCTGCGTCTCCCGTTCGGAACCAGCCATCTTCGGTGAAAACCTCTGCCGTTTCCTTTGGTTTTTTGTAGTAGCCTTTCATTATGCCACTTCCTTTGGCTAAAATCTCGTTATTGTCGCCAATTTTAATCTGCGTATCGCCCAAAACTTTCCCAGAAGAGCCGTGCTGATAATGGGTATAAGGGAACGCCGTAAGGGTCGCCGTGGTCTCCGTAAGCCCATAGCCCACCGTGATATGAATGCCCATAGCCCCGAAAAACTGCGTAACCTCTGGCGATAGAGAAGCCCCACCACAAGGCATAAACCAGAGATTTCCGCCCATTTTATTTTTAATTTTTTGGAAGACCAGTCGGTTTGCGATTTTATTTTTTAAGCCTAATAAAAATGGAACAGGCTCGTTCTTTTGCTCTAAAATTTCCACTTGGCTTCCCACAGAAATTGCCCAGTTGAAGATTTTCTTTTTTATTGGTTTGCTCTCCGCTACCATCTCATTCACCCCTGCGAATATCTTTTGGTAAAATCTCGGTACGGCACACATCATCGTAGGTTTTACCTCGGTAAGGGTATGAGCGATGAGCTTTGTATTTTCTAAAAATGATACCTTGGCACCGCCGTGAAGACAGAGCAAAGTCCAGCAACGCTCAAAAACATGAGATAGCGGAAGGAATGTGAGAGAATGCTCATTTGAAAAATTTTTGAACTTGAAATACTCAAAATGAGCATCAAAGGCAGAGAGTAAGTTTTTATGGGTAAGCATCACGCCTTTCGGTATGCCAGTTGTCCCAGAGGTATAGATGAGCGTTGCCAAATCCTCTTCGGTTTTTTCTACGATTTCTAGTTTTTCACTAGCATTTTTTATGAAATCTTCAAGGTATTGTCCCTCGCTATCTTTCTGCCATACTTTCTTTTTAGAGATAATAATAGTCTTCAAAAACTCGGAGGTTTTGAGAATTTCCACCGCGGCATCGTACTGCTCTTGGTTGCCCACTAATAGAGCCTTCGCCTCGGAATCTTCCAAGATATAAGATGCCTGCTCGCCGTTATTCGTAGCGTAAATCGGTACGGTAATAGCCCCAAGGGAGAGAATTGCCAAGTCAAAAACAATCCACTCGGCAGAGTTATCTGAATAAATCGCCACTTTATCATTTTCCTGTATCCCTATGTTTTTCAAGGCATTAGCCGTTTTGAAAACCATTCTACGGAAGTCCTTCCAGTTGAGCGATTTCCATTCTTCATCTTTCTTGAAACCGATAGCCTCTCTCAAAGGATATTTTTCTACATTAATATCTAAAAATTTTGAAATATTCATATTAAACTATTGTTTTTTATCTTTTATATAATTATTTAAGTGAAAATCAATACTTTCCCTAATAGGAATGAACGAGTAGCCCAATCGTTTTTTGATTTTATCTGCCGAAACTTTTGTTTTAGTATTCAAAGTACTAATATTCAAACGATTGATAATCCTCAACGAAGGGAAAAGCCAACCGAGCAAGAAACTCAGCAACAGCCCCAGTTTTAGCAAAAAATCAGGAATTAGTTTAGGCATAGAGCGATTGAGTTTTCGCCTTATTTGGATCGCAACTTCCTTATAATCAATAGTCTCTGAAACGATAACGAAGCGCTCTCCGAAGGCGTTTTCTTCCATCAATCGTATCGCAATTTCTGCCACATCACGCACATCTACATAGGAACTCGCCCCCTTGAAAGTATAGGCATTTCGCTCCATAGTGCTAAAAATCTCACCGCTACTTTGCTCCCAGTTGCCACTTCCAATGATGACACCAGGATTTAGAACCACGACAGGAAGCCCCTCTGCGGAGGCACGCCAAACTTCCATTTCGGAATAATGCTTGGAAAGAGCATAATCCGAGTGATTAAATTTGGGGTTAAAATCCGAATCTTCGTCCATTTCGCCTTTTTCGTTCAAGCCATCTAAAACCGCAATAGAACTGATGTGGCAAAACTTCTTCACTTGGGTCTCCTCACAGGCGTAAAGTAGCCGTTTTGTGTTACTTATATTGGTCTTAAAAAGCTCTTTTCTATCCTTCGGATTAAAACTAACTTTCCCTGCCGTGTGATATACCTCCTCTACGCCCTGCAATGCCTGTTGGAGGCTATCCAAATCGGAAAAATCTACCTCTACCCATTCTATTTTTTGAAAAAAAACATCGGGCGTTTCGGTATAAAAACGGAAAGATTTCCTTACCTCTTCCAAATTGCTATTTGGGCGATGGGTAGCGCGTACTTTTCTACCTCGTTTCAGTAATTCTAAAACGATAAGCCTTCCCAAAATCCCCGTAGCACCTGTTACTAAAACCATTCTAACTATTGACCTTGCAAATATATAGATTTCTAATCTTATGCAAAGGATAACTTTTAATTAAATTAACGAAATGATGAGAAAAAATCAATTTTCCTTATAACTAATACACATTATAGTCTCGCCTATATTCACTGGTGGAGTACCAATTTTATAGAGAATAATGCCAGATTCTGGGGCTTTCAGTTCTGTGAGAATTTCGCCAAAAATCGTTCGTATTTCGGCTACTTTTTGTCCCTTTTTCACCTCATCACCCGCTTTCAAATCACTATACAAAATCCCCTGATGCTCCGCCTTCACATAGGCTTGATTATTGAGGCGTATTTTATTTTCTCTTATTTTATTTGCTTGATTATCAGCATACATTCCCAGTTCTGAAAGTATATTATAAATCCCCTTTTTGATTAAATCTACTGCATCTCTTTGCACCCCACCTAGTTTCCCAGCCTCAAAACTAAACGCTATTTTTCCGTTTTGTACCGCTTGTTTGAAGGCATACAATGTAGGCTCTGTATCACTCAAATTATACGGATAAGACACCACAATATCAAAATCACTCACCTCCGAAAGTTGCCTTGCCATCTCGGTTTGCTGGGGCTTTTTAGGATTGTCATAATAGCATACAAACGGCACCAAATCTCCATTGGCATCACCGCCGTGAATGTCTAGAAAAACATCACTCACAGGGATAACCTCATTGGTAATGAAATGAGCCATTCGCTCTGTAATCGTCCCATCTTTTTTCCCTGGAAATGTACGATTGAGATTGATTTTATCCTGCGGATTCACAAACGGACTTCTCCCATAAAAAGAAGGCGTATTGGCTATCGGTAGAAATAGCAAATCTCCTTTTAGATTCTGCGGATTAATCTCTTGTAATACCTCCAAAACCGCCATTATTGGTGGATATTCATAGCCGTGAACACCTGCTACTATGGTAAAAACCTGCCCTTTTTCTTTCCCTTTAACAATACCGATGGGCATCTCCGCACGATTTCCCAAATGGTCTTCTACCGATACGGATAATTTTTCCACGCTTGTCGGTGCGTTATTTTTTAGTTTCTCTCCTAAATTTATTTGCCCTGAAAGACTACTGATAACCGCTATTGTCATTAGAATAACAAAAATTTTTAACATTATTTTTTTGAAGCATTTTTAATTTTCAAAGATAGACATTTTATACCGAAAAATAGGATTGTTCGTACAAAACTTCATTTATCATTCGTTTTTCCATTTTTTATTCTT
>JAUNHO010000014.1:0-8356 GCA_030523905.1 Bergeyella zoohelcum | reverse complement strand
AAAGGAAGAAAAAGTGATTGCTTTTATCAAAAACTTTGGAGAAAATCTTGGTCTAGAAACTTCGGTAGATGAGGTAGGAAATGTTATCATCAAAAAACCTGCAACACAGGGAATGGAAAACCGAAAAACCATCGTCCTGCAATCTCATTTGGATATGGTTTGCCAAAAAAACAACGATGTGGATTTTGACTTTGATAATCAGGGAATTGAAATGTACATTGATGGCGATTGGGTAAAAGCAAAAGGCACTACCCTAGGAGCGGATAATGGGCTGGGAGTAGCCGCAATAATGGCTATCTTGGAGAGTAAAGACATTCCGCATCCTGCATTGGAGGCTCTTTTTACCATTGATGAAGAAACTGGAATGACAGGAGCTATTGGGCTAAAACCCAACCAACTCACAGGGCAAATACTCCTAAACCTAGACACCGAAGAAGACGATGAAATAGATATAGGCTGTGCGGGTGGCGTAGATGTAACCGCTACACAATCTTATCCTTTGGAAAAAACAAATACTAACACATTAAAAATCAGTATAAAAGGACTACAAGGCGGACACTCTGGAATGGACATCCACAAAGGATTTGGAAACGCCAATGTTCTTCTCGGAAGGATTTTATACAACGGGCTTTCTTACCAAAAAATTCAGTTGATAGAGATAGATGGTGGTGGGCTACGCAATGCCATTCCACGCGAGGCTTCGGCTATAATCGCAGTAGAAAATACAGATGATTTTATCCAAGTTTCTAATGCTATAAAAAATGATATTTTAGAAGAATTTGCCAATGTAGAAAAGGATTTAAGTATTTCGTTTGAAGCCTTTTCATCAGACCAACAAGGGCTTTCTGTGGAGCATTCTAAACAGATTATTGCTGTACTAAAAACCGCTCATAATGGGGTTTATAGAATGTCGCCAGATGTAGCCGACCTAGTAGAAGCCTCCAATAATATCGCCCGAGTAGAACTAAAAAATGGCGAACTGAAAATCCTTTGCCTTACGCGTTCTTCGGTGGAATCTTCCAAGCAAGATGTAGCGGAGCAACTCAAAGCAACTTTTGAGCTAGGTGGTATCAATGTAAAACTCAGTGGCTCTTACCCAGGCTGGAAACCAAAACCAGGCTCTGAAATCGTAAAGATAATGGAAAATATTTACGAAAATAAATTCGGTTCAAAGCCTAATGTGGTGGCCTGCCACGCAGGATTGGAATGCGGTATCATCGGGGCTAATTATCCAAAAATGGAAATGGTAAGTTTCGGCCCTACGATAAAAGGAGCCCACTCCCCAGACGAGAGAGCAAGTATCTCTTCTACCCAAAAATTTTGGTCTTTCTTGAAAGAAATTCTAAAAGAAATTCCTAAAAAATAGATTTCACTTCATCAATTAAAAACCCTTTAACATTGCGTTAAAGGGTTTTGTTGTTTTATTAATTAATAATTTATGCTATATAATGAATAACCACATAAGCGATAGAGGCAATCAATGCACTTACAGGAATGGTAAGCACCCACGCCCAAAGCAAACTCACGGTAATACCCCATCTAACGGCAGATACCCTTTTGGTAAGCCCTACCCCAATGATAGAACCCGTAATGGTATGCGTAGTAGAAACTGGGATACCCAGATGGTCGGTAAGGAAAAGCGTGAACGCCCCTGCTGTCTCCGCACTTACCCCTTCTAGTGGCGTTACTTTGGTGATTTTCGTACCCATTGTTTTTACGATTTTCCAGCCACCACTCATTGTTCCGAGTGCTATGGCAACGAAAGAGGCTATCGGTACCCAAACATAATCTTCTGCAAAATAGTTAAATCTCTCGGAAGACTCCATTACGGCATAAGGGTCTGAACCGCCAATCATCGTTACATGGTAATAAATCACCGCCGCACCGATAATCCCCATTACCTTCTGAGCATCATTCAACCCGTGTCCTAAACTGAACAACGCAGAAGATACCAGCTGCCATCCTTTGAAGTGTTTTTCGGCTTTATGAGGTCTCGTATTTCTCGCAATATAAACAATAATAAGGGTAATGATGATAGAAACTATCATACCTACGATAGGTGCTAGGAAGATGAATAAGAAGATAGGAATCACCTTATTATACTTCACTACGGACTGCGTCATTAGCTGGGCTAAGGCTTCTTTCAGGGTTTCAAAGAAAGACCAATCTGGGTGAGCCGTAGCCACTGCATTGTAATCTTGTAGAAATGCCATCGTAAGGGCAGCACCAAGGAAACCACCGATAAGCGTATGCGAAGACGATGAAGGAATCCCAAACCACCAAGTCAGTAAATTCCAAAAAATAGCTGCTAAAAGCCCCGAAAATATCACTTCCAAATTGATGAAATCCTCATTCACGGTTTTGGCAATGGTATTCCCAATTTTGAACTCCCCAATGACATAATACGCCAAGAAGAACGCTGCAAAATTCCAAACCGCTGCCCAAAGTACCGCCTGAAACGGCGTAAGCACCTTGGTAGAAACGATGGTCGCAATAGAGTTAGCCGCATCGTGGAAGCCATTGATATAATCAAAAATAAGGGCTAATGCAATAATAACAATAAGTAATATAGGAAATTCCATCCTTTTCTGTATTTTTATTAAAATTATGCGTATTTTATCAAGATATTATCAATCACATTGGCTACATCTTCCGCCTTATCGGTTACCACTTCAAGGTAGTTTAGCACATCTTTTACCTTGATGATATTGATAGGGTCATTGGTTTCAAATAATTTCACCAAAGCCTGGCTCAATACATCATCAGCGATATTTTCGTAAGAGTTGATTTTCACACAAGCCTCCTTCACTTCCGCAGGATTTTTGAAATCTTTAAGGCTCTTTATCGCTTTTTGTATCTCTATACAAGACTTATAGATGAGCAATGAAAACTCTGAAAACTCCTTCACCTCTGGGGTTTTGTAGAGATAAATATACTTTGCCGAAGCGTAGATATAGTCTGCAATATCATCTAGCCCTGCGGTAAGGAAACTGATGTCTTCTCTATCAAACGGCGTGATGAAATTCTCCCCTAGCTGTACGAAAACCTCGTGTGTAAGGTCGTCCATCTTGTGTTCATAGTCGGCCATTTTATCCAAAAGGCTGCTATCGTTCTGGTTGAATGCCAAAAGCCCATCGTGGAACTCCTTTGACATCTGCACTAAATTCTCGGTTGCCTGCTCAAACAGGACGAAAAAAACTTTGTCTTTCGGCTGAAACGCCTTGAATAGATTACCTACTCCCATTGTATTGTTGTTTAATGTGTTAAAATTTTCTGGGTGCAATGATACTTATTATTTTTCTATCTCTCCGAAAAAAGTAGGTTAATTTTTTGTTAATTGAATTTTATCATAATTTTAACGAAAGACTTCAGCCCCTATTTTAGCCCTCTCCGTTTAGGAAATCTATATTGCGTTTCAGTCCTGCAAATTTGGTGCGTTTCACTGGGGACTTTCTGAAAATCTCGGAAAAAACCTCCTGCGTAATCTCCTTCCAATCGTCTTTTTTGAAAGATTTTAGCATTTCATTGGCTTTGAATCTCGGCTGATTATGAGCAATGGAAAAGCGGTTCCAAGGGCATACATCTTGGCAAATATCACAACCGAACATCCAGTCTTCCATCTTGTCCTTGAAGCTGGTGGGAAGCTCGTTTTTCAGTTCTATCGTAGCGTAGGAAATGCACTTGCTCCCATCTATGATTTTATCACCCACTATCGCACCCGTAGGGCAAGCGTCTATACAACTGGTGCATTTGCCACAAAAGTCCCTCACTGGGGAGTCTGGGGCGAGTTCCAAATCGCAAATAATCTCCGCAAGGAAGAAAAACGAACCTTTTTGCTTGGTAATGATATTGGCATTTTTTCCGACCCAGCCAATCCCCGATTTCCTTGCCCAAGCACGCTCTAAAACTGGGGCAGAATCCACGAAGATACGGCAATCAAAATCGCCTATTTCTTCCTGCAACTCGGCGACCATCTCGCGTAAAATGTCCTTTATTACATCGTGATAATCTTGTCCATAGGCATATTTTGAGATTTTGAAATTATCCAGCGTTTCTATCTTTTCATCAGGGAAATAGTTGTACGATAGGGAGACCACCGACTTGGAGCCCTCTACCAAGAGACGCGGATCGAGACGCTTATCAAAATAATTTTCCATATACCGCATCTCGCCGTGCTGGTTGTTCTTCAAATAGGCTTCAAGGCGTGGGGCATCTTCCTCCAAAAACTCTGCCTTGGAGATACCGCAAGACTGAAAGCCGAATTTCTGTGCTTTCTCCTTGATGAGTGCCGCATATTTCTCTTGATTTTCGCCCATAAATACCACTGCAAAACTAATGAATATTAGTGATATATATCATTTTGATAAGTTAGAAATTATTTTTATCTTTGAAACAAATAAAAAATAAAAAGAAATGAAACAAAGTATTTTAGCATTATGCCTCGGAGCATTGGTAGTATCTTGCTCCAGAGATGACAACGGAACCGACAGCGGAAACACAGGAACAACCGAGACTGCGATCCTTCCTGTGAAACTATCGTATGATAGTGGGGAAACAGAAACCTTGACCTACAATGGTAACAAAATTGCCAAAATAGAATATAAGGCTACAGATGGTTATTATGCCGTAGCAACCTATACCTATGAAGGTAATAACATCGTTTCAAAAAAGGAAGCAAGTTATGACAAGGACGGAAAAATAGAAAATACCGAGACGACTACCTATTCTTATTTCAATGATAAACTTAGCAAAGTAGTATATGTTTATAACTATGCAGACGGTAGTACTTACCAAACTTCTACCTCTACATTTGAATATCCTTCTAGTACAGAAATAAAAGAGACTAGAACGACTACTTATTCTACTTCACAAACCCCACGCTATGAAACGAGTACTTATACCCTAAATGCAGAAGGGATTATTGTAAAAAGAGTATCAACATACACAAGTGATTCTTCTACATCTAGCAGAACCTATACTTATACCTATGATAATAAAAATGGTATAGCAAAGAATATATTGGGATTAGATAAAATAGGTTTCACAGAAGGAAATTTTAGTACAAAATACAATGTCCTCAACGATGGTTACTATACCTATGAGTACGAATACAACTCTAATAACTACCCTATCAAATCAAAAAGTACCAATCAAAACGGAGATGTTGATATTTATACCATAGAATACAATAAATAACCCATACCGCCCTAAAAAGGCGGTTTTTTGTTGGGGCATTTATCAATATTTTCATTATATTTGCCCTAATTATTAAAAAATACTTTAAGATATGAATTTAGAAGAAGTACTAAAATCTGGCAACTACGAACTAATAGATGTGCGTGAGCCTATGGAACTAGAAATGGACGGACAAATAGAGGGGGCTAAAAATATCCCTCTTGGCGAGGTAGAAGACCGAAAAGAGGAGTTTCTGTCCCTACAAAAACCCGTAATTATCTTTTGTAGAAGTGGCAACAGAAGTGGTAAAGCACTAGAATACCTCACCTCGCAAGGTCTGAAAGACGGCTACAACGGCGGTGGCTGGGCAAGTCTAAAAGAAATGCTATAAACATTCTCAAAATCATCGTATAAATAAGCAATTAAAATTCATTATTCAATGAAAAAGACCATTTTTTATACCGCTGCATTGGCTTTTTTAGGGCTAATGGGCAAGGCTCAGGAAATCAAATTTGAAGAATATGACCTCCCGAATGGGCTGCACATCATTCTTCATCAGGATAATTCCGCACCTGTCGTTACCACTTCGGTAATGTATCATGTGGGGGCAAAAGACGAAGCGGAGAGCAGAACGGGATTTGCCCATTTCTTTGAGCATCTTTTATTCGAGGGAACGAAAAACATTGGGCGTGGCGATTGGTTCAAAATAGTGTCGGCCAATGGTGGTTCTAATAACGCCAATACCGACCCAGATAGAACCTACTACTACGAAGTTTTCCCATCTAATAATGAGCAGCTTGGGCTTTGGATGGAAGCCGAGAGAATGAGACAGCCCATCATCAATCAGATTGGTGTAGATACCCAAAGAGAGGTGGTGAAAGAGGAAAAAAGAATGAGAATGGACAACCAGCCGTATGGTAATTTCTTCAATGTAATCCTCACCAGTCTATTCAAAAAACACCCTTATAAAGGTACGGTAATTGGCTCTATTGAAGACCTAAACTCGGCAAAATTGGAGGAGTTTAATCAGTTTTTCAAAAAATATTACATTCCAAACAATGCCGTTTTGGTGGTAGCAGGAGACATCAAGCCAGAGCAAACCAAAAAATGGATAAACGACTACTACGGAAGCATACCAAAGGGAACTCCTATCGTGAGAAACTTCCCAAAAGAAACGCCTATCACCTCTGAAATGGAGGAGACTTTCTACGATAAAAATATCCAAATCCCTGCCTATCTTTTCGGCTATCGTACGCCTTCTAGTAAGGAGAGAGATGCCTATGTTTTGGATATGCTCGGCAATTATTTGAGTACTGGTAAGTCTTCCGTACTTTACAAAAAATTGGTAGATAATGAAAAGAAAGCCATTGAAGTTCAGGCTCTTAACCTTAATTTTGTAGATTATGGTATTTTCGCATTTTTTGCTTTACCAATGGGCGAAACCAGCAAGGAAACTCTGAAAAAAGACATCGATGCGGAAATAAAAAAACTTCAAACCGAGCTCATCTCCGAAGCAGATTTCCAGAAGCTACAAAACCAAATGGAAAATAATTTCGTGAATGCTAATTCTTCCAGCGAAGCCATTGCTCACTCTCTGGCTCACAACTATCTCCTAAAAGGTGATACCAACCTGATTAACAAAGAGATAGACATCTATCGTTCCATCACAAGGGAAGAAATGAGAGAGGTAGCGAAGAAATATCTCAATACCAACCAAAGAGTCATCATTAATTATTTACCTCAAAAATAGACGATTACAATGAAAAATATAAAATATACCGCTGTGGCATTTCTCTTCGCAAGTATGGTAAATGCCCAAAGTATAGACATCAATGCGATGCCGAAATCTGCCCCTACGCCAGTGGTGAATATCGCCTCGCCACAGACTTTCCAACTGAAAAACGGACTGACTGTGATGGTCGTAGAAAACCACAAACTACCGAGAGTCAATATCAGCCTGAATATAGATTTCCCGCCTGTATATGAGGGAGATAAGGCTGGGGTTTCTTCTATTTTTTCACAGCAACTGGGCAAAGGAACTACCAAAATCAGCAAGGAAGAATTTAATAAAAAAATAGATTTCCTTGGGGCAAATCTCAGTTTCCGTAGCAGTGGGGCTTTCGCCAATACTCTTTCTAAATATTATCCGCAAGTGATTGATTTAATGGCTCAAGCCATCATCACACCGAATTTCTCCGCAGAAGAAGTAGAAAAGGATAAAGAAAGAGCCTTGGAAAATCTCAAAATCCAAGAGAAAAACGCTTCATCTATCGCTGACAATGTCTTCAATGCCCTTACTTTTGGGAAGAATACCGCCTACGGAGAGTTTGAAACAGAGGAAAGCATCAAAAAAATACAACTATCTGATATTCAGAACTATTATAAAAATTATTTCACGCCAGATAATGCCTATCTTGTAATTGTGGGAGATGTGAAATTTTCTGAAGTGAAAAAACAGGTAGAAAGCATTTTCAAAAATTGGAAAAAATCTGGCTTGAAGCATTCTGTACAGCCATTAGCCAAAAATTTAGCACAAACGGAAATCAATTTTGTAGATGTTCCAAACGCCGTGCAATCCGTAGTTAAAGTAGGGAATATCAGTAAATTACAAATGAAAGACCCGCTTTTCTTCGCTGGTGCATTGGCCAATAATATCCTCGGCGGTGGCGGTGAAGCGAGACTTTTTATGAATCTTCGTGAGAAAAACGGCTTTACCTATGGGGCTTACTCCTCTCTTTCTACAAGCAGATTTGCACCAAATTTTTCAGCCGAAGCCAGCGTAAGAAATGAAGTAACAGACAAGGCAATTACCGAGTTTATGAACGAACTCAAAGCCATTTCTTCCGTGAAGCCAGAGGAACTAGAATTGGTAAAATCTAAGTTTAAGGGGAATTTCATTATGTCTTTAGAAAAACCTGAAACCATCGCGAGATTTGCTCTTAACCAAAGACTTTATGGGCTTCCGAATAATTTTTATACCAATTATCTGAAATCCATAGATGCCGTTACCACCGCTGATATAACCAAAGTGGTAAAAGAAAATATCTTGCCAAACAATACGCGTATCTTCGTGGTTGGAAAGGCTAGTGAGGTAGCCGATAGCATAGAAAAACTGGGCTATCCTGTGAAATACTACGACAGATTTGCCAACCCTACCGCAAAACCAGAAACCAAAAAAATA
>JAUNHO010000316.1 GCA_030523905.1 Bergeyella zoohelcum | reverse complement strand
ACCGAGTTTTATAAATTCTTCGCGTAGATGCTCCACTTTTTTTATGGCCTGTTGCCAATGATTATGGTTGGCTTCTTTTTGTGGCGAAGTCAGTTCTTTTATGGTCGCGATGATTTTATTTTTGGCTTCCAGATTGGCATTTTGTTCCTTTTCTATGGTCTCTGCCAATTCGGCTTTTCTTTCGTGCAACTGGTTGGAAATTTCCTTGAATTCTTCCCAAGTTTTTTCTCTAAATTCCTCTGCCACAGGCTCGGCTTCTTCCTTCCAAAGTTTGTGTAAGTATTGCAATTCATTCAGGGCTTTCTGTACAGGTTCTGATAGAAGTTCCTTGGCTCTTTCTATGATTTGGTGGCGTTTTTCAAGGTTGTGTTCGTACTCTTGGTGTAGAAATTCCTTGTTCAAATCCAGCATAGCATAAAACTGGTTGAGATGGTGGAAGTAGTTGTTATTCAGTAGGTTAAAATCACTTTTTGCAACTTGCCCAGCATTTGCCCAATCCTCTTTTATACTTCTTATTTCCTTGAAGAGATTGGTACCAGCCTCGGTGTTCGTATATAGATTTTTTAGCCTTTCTATGATGTTTTGGCGATTTTCAAGATTTTCCTGATGTTTTTCCTCTTGTTCTTTTAGGAAATTCTGATATTTTTCTTTGAAAATATTCGTCAATGCAGACACTTTTGAAAGCAAAGGATGCTCCCAGCTGAAATCTTCCTTGGCATTGCCATTTTCTACAAAATCCAGTTTTTTATCTTCGGTTTCATCGTTTATTTTTTCTAAAACGATGCTTCTTAGTTCATTGAAAACCTTATGTTTTTCCCCGGCATTATCTTGATTTACAATGCGTTCCATCTCCGAAGCTATCTGCTCTATGCTTCTTTTATCGGTGGTGTGGTCGGTTTCATTTTCATCATCTATGTACTGATGAATGTATTGTTCATTTGCCCATTTTTGGTTTTCAGATGTCATAATTTACTATTTATTAAGGATTTTGGATTTGTACTTTTGAAAATCGCTATAAAATTATAAAAAAAAATTAATATTGCCAAATTTCCCAAGCTTTTTCTGCTTGTTGTTCTAGCATATAGTAGCCATTTGCAGTTTTTGCACCGCGTTCGGAGGCTTCCTTTAGGAATTTGGTAAGGCTAGGATTGTAGATTAAATCAATTACCAAATGCTTTTCGGAAAGGGCTTCAAAAGGGAATTTTAGGCTGTCTTCCACATTAGGAAAAGTGCCTACTGGGGTGCATTGTATGATGATTTCGTGGGAGGAAACCATCTCTTCTGATAGATTTTCAAAGTGAAGTTCCGTATTTCTAGCAATGGTCTTGAAAGGAATTTTATGCTGTTCTAGAATGAATTTCACGGCTTTTGCAGCACCGCCTTTCCCTAAAATAAGAGCCTTTTTATGGAAATCTTTTTTGTGTAGAAGTAGTGTTTTTTCAAAGCCAAAAGCATCGGTATTATAGCCTATTTTTTTGCCGTTTTTTATCAAAATGGTATTCACCGCTCCTATGTTTTTTGCCTCTTCGGAAAGTTCATCAAGATAGGGGAGGATTTGCTCTTTATAAGGAATTGTAACATTGATACCCTCCAAGTTTTCGGTTTCAAAAACCGA
>JAUNHO010000013.1:2826-12430 GCA_030523905.1 Bergeyella zoohelcum | reverse complement strand
ATCTACAATGGACTACCACTTTGTTTTTAGCGTTCCTTATGCCGAAACTCATCGTGAGTCTTTTCCTATTAATAGATGATATTTTCAGGCTTTTACAATTTGGAATTTCTAAATTATCAGCACCAGAAAAGCATTTCCCAGAAAGAAGAAAATTTATAAGTTTGGCAGGTTTTGGGTTTGCAGGGATTCTTTCCGCATTGTTTTTAGATGGTGTAATTTTTGGTAAATACAGACACAAAGTAAGACGCGTAAAACTAAAAATAAAGAACCTACCAGAGAGTTTCAAAGGCTATAAAATCGTGCAGATTTCCGATGTCCATAGTGGTAGTTTTCTCCACCCAGAGAAACTAAAACCAGCCTTTGACCTCATCAATGAACAGAATGCCGACCTAGTGCTTTTCACGGGCGACTTGGTCAATAGCAAGGCAGACGAATTTCTTCCACTACTGCCGTTATTCGCTTCTATAAAGGCAAAAGATGGTAAATTTTCGGTTCTAGGTAACCACGATTATGGATACTATGCCAAATGGGATACCAAGGAGAAAGAAGAAGAAAACCTACGCTATCTCATTGATTTACAGAAGAAAGCAGGTTTTGATTTATTAAGAAACGAATACCGAAGCATAGAGAAAAACGGAGAGCAACTCTACATCGTAGGAGTAGAAAACTGGGGGCTACCACCTTTCCCACAATTTGGAGATTTGGACAAAGCCACTGCTGGAATCCCTGCCAATACTGCAAAAATCCTAATGAGCCACGACCCTACCCACTTTGATGAAAAGGTAAAGCACCACGCATCAGAGATTGCACTCTCACTCTCTGGGCATACCCACGGAATGCAGTTTGGTCTAGACCTAAAAAACACCAGATGGTCTCCTGTGCAGTACCGCTACCAAAAATGGGCAGACCTGTATGAAAGCAACGGCAGGTATCTCTATGTCAATCGTGGTTTTGGGGTAGTGGGCTACTCTGGTAGAGTGGGCATTTTGCCAGAGATTACTTTATTTGAACTTTACTAAATCAATAAAAAGAAAATCTTTTATCATTGAAAAAAATTACTCAAAAATTATTAAATTGCCTTTTTTAGTTTCCTATTGCAGATTCTATTAAAATTTCGCTTTCTAAAACTTTTTGTACAGGACAAGCGTGGGCAACTTTTAATAGGGCGTCTTTTTGCTCTTGGGTAAGATTTCCTTTTAAGAAAATTTCTTTCTGAATGAAAGTTATGCCTTCTTTTACGCCTTCAAAATTGACTTTTACGGAAACCTCTTCCAAGTTCCATTCTCTACGCTCTGCAAACATTTTTATGGTGGCAGATGTACAGGTAGAAAGTGCAGAGGCTAGTAACTCAAAAGGATTAAAGCCTTTCTCTTGTCCGCCTTTTGAAATAGGTTCATCAGCGATGATGGTGTTTTTTCCAGCGGAAACTTCCATTAGATATTTTTCTTCCCTTAAAACTGAAATTACTTCTGTTGCCATTTTTTTTATTTTTAATATTTAATTAATTACTTTTAATATTCATTCAATACTTTTAGTATAATTTCACAACCTTTTCGGATTTCATCTTTGCTAATGGTGAGCGGTGGGGAAATGCGAAGATATTCGTTGCGGTAGAGTTGCCAAAAGACTATCAAGCCTTTATCCATACAGCGTTTCGCTACTTCTATGGTGTATTCAGGAGTACCTAGATTGACCGCCAACATCAAGCCTTTACCATTAATATTTTTGATTTTATGATGAACTAAAAGTTTGCGGAAGAGTTGCTCTTTTTCCTCCACTTCATTCATTAGATTAGACTCTAAAAGCTCTTGTAAAGTCGCCAAACTTGCGGCAGCAATGAGCGGATTGCCCCCAAAAGTAGTGATATGCCCCAGTTTAGGCGAGTGCGAAAGGCTTTTCATCAGCTCACGAGATGCCATAAAAGCCCCCACGGGAACGCCTCCGCCCATTCCTTTACCCATTACCAAAATATCTGGCACGATACCGAAATGCTCAAAGGAAAAGAGCTTGCCCGTACGCCCAAAACCAGGCTGGATTTCATCTAAAATCAGTAATGCACCAACTTCCTCGCATCTTTTTTTGAGTTTTTGGAAATAATCGGCTTTCGGAACTAAAAAACCTGCCGCCCCTTGTATGGTTTCAGCGATGACACAGGCGGTCTTGTCGGTGATTTTGTGAAGTTCGGTTTCATCATCAAAGTTGATAAAATCTACCAACGGCAAAAGTGGGCGGAACTCGCGTTTATGAACCTCGTTCCCAGAGACGGATAACGCCCCGTGCGTATTGCCGTGATAAGCGTTTTTCATTGAGATAATTTGCTCTCTTCCTGTGTGTCTTTTAGCGAGTTTCAATGCTCCGTCAATCGCCTCCGCCCCAGAATTGACAAGGTAAGTCATCTCCAAAGGTTGGGGTGTAGCCTCTGCGAGAAGTTTGCAAAGTTCTACGGGTTTTTCTTGGGCATATTCGCCATAGACCATTATGTGCAGGTATTTGTCGGCTTGTTCCTTTATCGCATTGATGACCCTAGGGTGAGAATGCCCCAAAGTATTGGCGGAAACCCCTGCTACAAAGTCCAAATAGGCTTTTCCATCTTTGCCGTAGATGTAGCTTCCTTCGGCTCTTTCTGCTTCAAAACCAGAAGCGAAAGGCGTGGTCTGAGCTTGATATTGAAAAAAATCTGCTTTCATTGTTTTGGGTATGGGAAATTATTTTTTCACTCGTTTTATTTTGTTGTTTTGGCTTTTTGCTTGTTCTTTTTTTATGGCATCTTGTGCTTGTTGATAAAGCGAATTATCCGATTCGTAATGTTTTTCAGGATAGTTGGGTGATTCGATGAAAATATCCGTCCATTTTTGTAATCGGTCCTTGGTATTCCAGTTAAAATCAGGGAAAAATCGTTGGTCTCGTGCGATTTTGGACATTGGGAATACATCGGTTTTAGCTCCGATATTACACGAAACTATCTGCATTTGTCTTTCCTCAAATTCGGCTTCTATCACGCCACAAGTGGAGAGCGAAACGCCAATTCTGTCCATTTCTTTGGTCTTTTCATTTTGGTTTTCAGCGTAGGTAATTGCCTGTGCGTTGCCCAGAGCCTGTGCGGTTTTTACTTCATTATTTTGGTAGAATACCAGCATCACTCGGCTTTTCACTTGGTTGAATTCATCTTTGTTATTAAGAGAATCTGCCTTGCTGATGGCAAAAGCGTTACCGATGACTTTTAGGGAATCGATGGCTTCGTTTTCGGTATCAAAATAGACTTCAATTTTATCGCCTGTTACCTGCTTTTCACCGCTCCAAAGAATGGGTTTTCGGTTGAGGTGAAGAATGCCATCGGTTTCATCAAAACTAATGGAATCGGCTCTGGCTTGGGCGTTGGATTTGAACATTCTACCTTTATTAAACGCCCTCAAATAACTTTTTTTCTTGAAAGTAGAATCTGGTTTTTGGAATGCCAAAATCTTTTCCGCAGCGAAGTAAATGGAATCCGTTTTTAGGACTTTCACGGCATAAGGTTTTTCGGTAATCATTGCGGAGTCTATTTTTTCATAAATCTCCCCATAGCCACCTTTTATAAATCGGTTTTCGGTAGGGTCATCTAGTGTTACATTGCCTTTGGCTTTACCAAACCCAGAGATTTGATTGTAGTACATTTCGTTCCCTGTGAGGATTTTTCCGTTGTAGTGTATCCTTGAATTTTTATTGAGAAAAACCTCTTTTTGGTTCATCAAATATCGCCCTTGTTCGGTATAAACATAGTTGGCTGGGTTTTGTTTATTGATGATTTTTGTAGCCCCAAAAAACTCGGCGGTATTGGTGGCTTGGTGCTGTTTGATGTTTGTCCCTTCTACGATGTATTGCGGATTATCAATCTTTACATTTCCTGTAAAATCTATAATTTTTGAACTGACATTGTAGGTAGCGGCTTTGGTATACATTGTATTGTTATCACTCGTAATCACACCACCCGTATTAAAATAAGCCTGATTAGATAGCCTATCGTAATATAATACATCGGTCTTGATGGTCTGTTTCGGGTCTGTAAGGACTACATTTTTCCGAGCAATACCTCGCTGGGTGTTGCCATCGTATTCCATCTCTTCTGCCGTAATGACCGAGCCATCGGCGTTTTGGAGTTTTACATTTCCTTTTGCTTTGATGAAATTCTGCTCACGATAAAGCACCACCTCATCTGCCGAAAGCACAGACCCCTGATGAGAAAATTGCACATTGCCAGAGAACCAAGGATTTCCCTCGTATTTATCGGCTTGTACGCCAAATTGGTCGGAATGGACTAGTTTTACCTTTTCTGCTTGTTGAGCCTGTTGTTGGGTAGTGTTTTTTTGGAAAAAATCATCTTTTACCAGTGTGGAACTGGGCTTTTGGACGACCTGAGCCATCATTATTTCAGAAAAAAACGCCCAAAGAAAAAGGACAAGAACTCTTTTCATTAATCTTTTTTCGTGCCGTAAAAATATAAAGAATGCGAACTGATATTGACCCCAAAAGCACTTTCTATGGCTTCTTTTATCCCTTGGATTCGTGGGTCGCAGAACTCTATGATTTCCTCTATCTCCTTATCAGAATCTTTTTTGTAAATCACAAGATGGTCGTGCTGTTTGTCAAAATAAGATTTTTCATAGGAAGACGAAGTTGCTGCTTTTTCGCCAAACTGATGCTTTCTTATCAGCCCTGCATCAAGGAAAATCTCTATCGTATTGTAGATGGTCGCCTTGGAAACATGGTATTTTTTGTTGAGCATTAGCAGATACAAATCATCTACATTGAAATGGTGATCCATATTGTAGATTTCCTCCAAAATGGTGTATCTTTCTGGTGTATTTCGGAAGCCTTTTTCCTGTAAATAGTTTCTTAATACCTCCTTTATCAGCGTTTGGTTTCTTTCTTTTATTTCTTCTGCGTTCATTGATTGTCAAAAATTATTTACAAAATTAGTGTTTTTTTTTCATTTGGTCATTAGATTGATAAAAATTAGGCTCTTTCAAAGGAAAAAGGCTCAAAAACAATGAATCTTTGAGCCTTTATGAAAAGTTTTTGAGTTATAAATTAATATCCGAAAATTTCTTCAAGGGAGATTTTTTTCACTTCGCCTATCTTTTGTAAATCGGATAAATTGATTCTTCTCTCCGATGCTACCAAAGCGTAGGTATAAGGCTTCCCTGATAAATATTGGGAGTGGAATGCTTTCATATCATTCATTGTGATTTTATCTACATTGGTATAAATTTGTTTTCTGATATCATCTTTTAATCCCATTTTTTTCGCTGCTAGATAATTGTAAATGATGCCATCTTGCGTGATGCGTTCGCCCTCTATATCTTTTTTGATGCCTGTTTTCGCTAGTTCTAGATTTACTGGAAGTTCTGGCATCGTAGTTAGCAATTCGTTCATTGCATTTACTGCATCTTTCAACTTGTCAGACTGAGTACCTACGAAGCTCATCATATAGTATTTTTCATTCTGCTCGGAAGGGGAAATATATACCCCGAAAGTACTGTATGCCAATGCCTTACTTTCTCTGATGGTTTGAAAAACAATAGACCCCATACCACGACCAAAATAACTATTGAATGCCTGTACTTTTGTAGTATTAGCAGGGTTATAAACATCGGTATTTCTTATCCATCTGATGTCTGCCTGAACCATATCATAATCCGCAAATAACACCTGATTTTTAATAGGTGTAGTCTGCGTGAAAATCTTTTTTGGATTTGCTAGGGCATATTTTGTAGGTACTTTGTGCAGAGATGCCAGTTTTTGGGTGAAGTTTGCCAACTTCTCTGGTCCATAATAGATAATAGTCTGCTCGTAGTTATTGAGATTTTTGATTTTTTCTACGAGTTCCTCCGCCGTAATTGCCGAAAGCTCAGCATCGGTAAGGGTGTTGTTAAACTTATTTTTTGCTCCATAAATGGCATAATTAGTAAGCCCCTGCAATATGGCATTTTTGTTGGCTTTCGCATCTTTTCTTGCTTTGTTTAGCCTAGCTTTTAAGGAGTTAAGAGCCTGTTCATCTGCTTTTACATTAAGGACTAAATCTTCATAAAGTTTTACCGCTTTTTCAAAATTTTCCTGTAAGCCTTCTATCGTTACTGTGGTATATTCCTCATCAGTAGAAACTCTAAAACTAGATGCTATTTTGTAAAATTCTTTGGAGATATCTTCCGCAGATTTTTTATCCGTACCTAAAAATTGAAGATATTGTGCGGCAATGGATTGCTTCAAATCATTCAGATGCCCGATTTTATATTGATATCTCAATCGGTATATTTGGTTGTCTTTGTTCTGTACATATAACACCTCCGCATTGCCTAATTTTCCTTTTTGCATATCTTTATTGTAGTCCAAAAATATTGGTTGAGAGGCTACCATAGGCATTGCATTCACCTGTTTTACAAAATCAGACTGCTTACCTGCATTGGTTTCCACAGGTGTAATATTAGGTTTTTCAATCTTTAATCCTGCTGGTTTTTCACCTTTTCTTTTCAGTACAGCCACATAATTATTTCCTAAATATTTATTAGCATAAGCCACAATGTCTGCCTTCTTAATTTTTGAAAGTTCATCAGTATAGGCTACGGCATCACGCCAATCTTTCTCTGCTGTGAAGGCACTCACGAGAGACCTTGCTCTATCGCTATACTTTTCTGTGGCTTGTATGTTATCTTTTTTGATATTATTAACGATAGAAGTGATGAGTTCTTCATCAAAATTACCTTTTTTAAGATTCTCTATCTCATTGATAACCAAATCTTTTACCTCTTCCAAACTTTGTCCAGAGGTAGGAGCAGCAGAGAGGTAAAGTACACCGTGATCTATCATTTCAAAATTAAATGCTGAGGCACGGAGCAATTTTTGTTTTTTTACTAAATTCAAATCCAATAAACCTGCTTTACCATTGGTAAGAATAGCACCGACTAAATCTGCCAAAAGAGCATCTTTGTCCTTGTTACCAGGTAGGCGGAATCCCATCGTGAGGCTCTCTGCATCAGGTCCCACAATTTCTTTTATGATAGGCTGTGTGAGTGGTGTCTCAGGCTTGAAAGTATATCTCGGCACAGACTTTTGTTGCATATAAGAAAACGCTTTATCAATTTTGCCAATTACCTCATCTGGGTTGAAATCTCCCGAGAGTACAATCCCCATATTATTCGGTACATAGTAGGTATTAAAATACTTTCTAATCTCTACCAAAGATGGATTTTTGAGATGCTCTACCGTACCGATAGTGGTTTGTAATCCGTAGTTGTGATTTTTGAATAATTCCCCAAAGAGAGTCTCATAAACCTTGCTTCCATCTCTATCAAGGCTCATATTTTTTTCTTCATAAACGGCTTCCAGTTCCGTATGAAAAATACGCAGAACAGGGCTACGAAAACGCTCTGCCTGTACGGTAATGTATTTGTCTATCGCACCACTTGGTACATCATCAGTATAGACGGTTTCTTCCACCGAAGTCCAGGCATTGGTTCCTTTAGCTCCCATTGCAGACATTACCTTATCATACTCATTTGCGATAGCGTATTTTGCTGCTATACCAGATACGGAGTCTATTTTTTTGTAGATGGCATTTCGCTTGGCTTCATCTTTTGTTTTATTATATTCTTCGTAGAGTTCATCTATTTTTTCTAGCTCTACTTTTTCTTTTGCCCAATCTAAGGAGCCATATTTATCTGTACCTTTGAAAAGCATATGTTCTAGATAGTGAGCCAAACCTGTGTTCGTAGCTGGGTCCGTCTTGCTTCCTGCTTTTACCGCTACATAAGCCTGTATTCTTGGGTCTTTTTTAGTTGGGCTAAGGATAACTGTTAGTCCGTTTTTAAGGGTATAAAACCTTGCTTGAGACGGATCATTGGTTACATATTTATAAGTATAACCATTGCTTGTAGCCTCTTGCCATTTATGTTCTTGTTGCGAAAACGCATTGAAATGAAGTGCTGCAATGAGAAGTGCGGTAGAGATTTTTTTGATTATCATAAATTATTTTTTTATTATCAGTGCTACAAATATAATAATTATTCCGTTATATTATTGGGTTTTAACAAAAAATTTTCTTTGTTTTTTATTAATAAATATTTAACTTTGAAAATCTAAAAAGTAGAGGTTATGAAATATTCAGTTTATGTTTTAGTGGTTTTTATTTTGTTGTTTGGGGTATTGACTAATTATTTATTAGCAAAAGAACTTTATATCAATCATAGGGAAATATCTAGGGTTTTGTACAAGGAGATTATCCTTGATGCTGTGGTTTATGCTTCTATTATCTCCGCTGGAACGGCAATTATCCTTAAACGCAAACAACAATAATTCAACAAAAAAAGTGAAGAAAAACTCTTCACTTTTTATTTTTATCCCTTGATGTATAGGGCTTTTTTTATCTCTGCTTTTACGGTTTCTAGTTTTGGGAACCACTCTGCGAATAGTGCTGCTGAATAAGGTGCAGGAGCGTCTGGCGTGGTGATTCTCTTGATAGGTGCATCTAGATAATCAAATGCTTTTTGCTGAACCATATAAGTGATTTCTGATGCCACAGATGCAAATGGCCAAGCCTCTTCTAGTACTACAAGTCTATTGGTTTTCTTTACCGAGTTTAGAATGGTTTCGTAGTCTAATGGTCTCACGGTGCGAAGGTCTATCACCTCTACCGAAATGCCTTCTTTCTCCAAGTCTTCCGCGGCTTGTATAGCGAGTTTCATTATTTTTCCGAAAGATACAAGCGTTACATCTTTACCTTCTTTCTTGATGTCTGCCTTGCCAAGTGGGATATAGTATTCCTCCTCTGGGATTTCCATTTTATCACCATACATCTGCTCGGATTCCATAAAGATAACAGGGTCGTTATCCTGAATAGCAGTTTTTAGAAGTCCTTTCGCATCGTAAGGGTTAGATGGTACCACTACTTTCAGACCTGGGCAGTTTGCGTACCAGCTTTCCAATGCCTGTGAGTGAGTCGCCCCGAGCTGACCAGCAGATGCCGTAGGACCACGGAAAACGATAGGGCAATTCCACTGCCCACCACTCATTTGGTTTATTTTTGCTGCATTGTTGATGATTTGGTCTATCCCTACTAGCGAAAAGTTGAAAGTCATAAACTCCACTATTGGGCGGTTGCCATTCATTGCTGCACCTACTGAAATCCCTGCGAATCCTAGCTCTGCAATCGGAGTGTCTATTACTCTTTTTGGTCCAAATTCTGCCAACATTCCCTTTGATGCTTTATAGGCTCCGTTGTATTCTGCTACTTCTTCGCCCATTAGGTAGATGGACTCATCTTTACGCATTTCTTCGCTCATTGCCTGTGCAATCACTTCACGAAAAGTATATTCTGCCATTTTTGTTTTATTTTTAATGAAAGTACAAAAGTAAACATTTTATATGGATTAACCATTATTTTCTTGTTTTTTTAGATTGTTCGCTAAAAAATCTCTTTAAATATTATATACATTAATGCCAAAAAAGCAACTCATTTTACCGAATTGCTTTCAAAAAAATGTTTATTATGAGAAAAAAATTAATCTACTTTATGCCAAGTTTGGGTTCTTCCGATGAGTGAAAAACCAACATAGCCTCTGACATTCAGTTT
>JAUNHO010000013.1:0-2816 GCA_030523905.1 Bergeyella zoohelcum | reverse complement strand
TCTCTGGAAATAGTACATTTGTAGATTGTTCCAGTTTTTGGGTTGGTAATGCTTCCTCCACTAAACTCATCTCCTTTTTTAGATAAATCACGGATGATTTCCAAGCCTATTAAAGGTTTGTTTTTGCGGTCATCGGTACATTTTACACATTTATCGTTTTCTGGTTTTGCGAGTAGCTGTATGATTTTTCCATAATATTTTCCGTTGCTTTTTTTGTAGATTTCCACTACGGATTTTGCTTTCCCAGTTTCATCATCTATGGTTTTCCATTTGCCCTCTATCTGTGCGAAAGAAAGAACCGAAAACGCCAATGCCATCAATGTAAATAATGATTTCTTCATTGTAATTCTTTGATTTTGTCTTGTTAAATTTTATCCGCTAAAATTATATCTTTTTTTTCAGATGAGCAAAAGTTTTTTTATTTTTGTTCAAAATTTTACAGAAAAGAAAGATGTCTCATCATTTATTATTGGTATTGCATTTGCTCGGAGCGGCAATCTGGGTAGGCGGTCATTTGGTTTTAGCCATAGGCATTTTACCCGAAGTTTTAAGGAAAAAAGACCCACAAATTTTGCTCCGTTTTGAGAAAAAATATGAGCCTATCGGTATGCCTGCTCTTTTAGTGATGGTCATTACAGGAGTACTGATGGCATATAAATACGGGCAAGGCATATCCACTTGGTTTCATTTCTCTAATCCATTAGAAACGGTTATTTCTCTAAAATTATCATTGTTAATTACCACTATTTTATTCGCAATGAGTGCCCAGTTTTTAGTCATTCCGAAACTTTCTCCCAAAACTTTACCGCTAATGGCTTTTCATATCATTTCGGTAACTACAATAGGTGTTTTAATGCTCATTTTGGGAAGTTTCGTGAGGTTTGGAGGGATTTCATTGTAAAGTTTATTAAAATTAAACTATGGTTAAACAACAGATATTAAAGGAAATTATAGAAAGTAGGAAAAGTATTTTCCCAAAAGATTATACAGGAAAAGCTATTGCTGATGAGGTTTTAGCGGAAATATTGGCATCGGCAGATTTTGCTCCGAATCATAAGCGGACGAAACCTTGGCGACTGAATATTTTGAAAGGGGAGAAAAAAGATGCACTAGGAAAGGAATTGCAAAATATTTACAAAAAAACGAGCTCACCAGATACTTTTCTTCAAAAAAAATATGATGATATAGGGGCTAAAGTATCAAAAACCACGGCCGTAGTGCCTATTGTGATAGATTTTAGTGGTTTAGTTCCAGAGTGGGAAGAGGTAGCCGCAGTGGCGATGGCGGTACAGAATATGTATCTCACAGCTACGGTGCATAATGTGGGCTGCTATTGGAGTTCGCCACCATTGGTAGCCCATCTAGGAGAATTTTTAGGTTTGGAAGAAAATCAAAAATGTTTCGGGATTTTTTATCTCGGCAGTTTGGATTAGGAGTGTTTTCAATAATGGTTATTTGAAATAATTTCTAAAAAATATTGTAGTGTTTCAAAAGAAAATTGTATCTTTGCAAACTGAAAAATAACAGGGACGAGTTCCCATTAATAATAATTATAATATGTCAGTAAAAATTAGATTACAAAGACACGGTAAAAAAGGAAAGCCGTTTTTCCACATTGTGGTAGCAGATTCAAGAGCAAGAAGAGATGGTAGATTTATCGAAAAATTGGGAACATATAACCCAATTACCAACCCTGCAACCATTGACCTAAATGTAGATGCTGCTGTAAAGTGGCTAAACAATGGGGCTCAGCCTACTGATACTGCAAGAGCTATTTTGTCTCACAAAGGTGCTTTGCTGAAAAAACACTTACAAGGTGGTGTAGCAAAAGGTGCTTTTGATGAAGCAGAAGCGGAAAGAAGATTCAATGCTTGGGTAGAAGAAAAAGAAAAAGCAGTTCAGGCTAAAAAAGATGGTTTGGCTACTGCAAAAGCAGATGCTAAAAAGGCAGCTTTGGAGGCAGAACAAAAAGTAAATGCTGATAGAATAGCAGCTAAAAAACAAGCGGAAGAAGAAGCAAAAGCAGCAGAAGAGGCAGCTAATGCACCAGTTGAAGAAGCACCAGCTGCTGAAACAGAAGGTGGTGAAGAACAAGCAGAGGCTTAATTCTAAAAAACGCTAAAAACAATACAGACGCCTATCATTATGGGCGTCTTGTTTTATAAAAATGCTTATATTTGTGGTATGAGAAAAGAGGATTGCTATTTTTTGGGGAAAATCACCAGAACGCACGGGCTGGCAGGAAATGTTATTCTAAAATTAGATACCGATCAACCCGAGTTTTATAATAAATTAGAAGGGATATTCTTGGAAATCAACGGGTTACTTACGCCTTTCTTCGTGGAAAAACAGCAGTGGAGTAAGGATAATTCTAAAATCATTTCCTTCAAAAATTCTACTCCTGCACTGGTGGAGCAAGTGGTAGGGAGAAATGTTTTTTTACCTTTATCTACTTTACCGAAACTAGAAGGTAAGCAGTTTTATTATCACGAAGTTGTTGGTTTTCAGATATTTGATGAAGAAGGAAAAAATTGTGGAAAAATTAAGGAAATTAATGACCAAACGGCTCAGCATTATTTTATTCTTGATTTAGAGGGAAAAGATGTGGTCATTCCTATTATTAAAGATTGGATTTTGGAGGTCAGCCGTGAGGATAAAAAAATTAAGATGCAACTTCCAGAAGGGCTTTTAGATGTATTTTTGTCGCCGTCTAAAAATGATGAACTCTGAAAAAAAATAATTCCGTAGGACAATCGGTCTGTTGATTTACTTTTTATGTAAATAGGAAAGTCTGGACACCAAAGAGCAACATAGCG
>JAUNHO010000315.1 GCA_030523905.1 Bergeyella zoohelcum | reverse complement strand
TCTGAATTAATAAAAAAATATTATGGCAAAATACACAGAAGACGATTTGAGGGAAGACCTTAAAAACAAGGAGTACGAAGCAGGATTCTATACCGATATAGAATACGAAGACTTCCCCACAGGGCTGAATGAGGAAATTATCCGTATGATTTCGGCAAAGAAAAATGAACCAGAATGGATGACGGAATGGCGACTGGAATCTTTCCGAATTTGGCAAAAAATGGAAGAGCCAGATTGGGCAAATATCAAGTATGAAAAACCTGATTTCCAAGCGATAAAATACTACGCTGCTCCCAAGAAAAAACCAGAACTCGCAAGTCTAGACGAGGTAGATCCAGAGCTTCTAAAAACCTTTGAAAAACTAGGAATCAATATAGAAGAACAAAAGCGTCTAGCGGGTGTAGCGGTGGATATAGTGATGGACTCGGTGTCCGTAAAAACCACTTTCCAAGAAACCTTAAAAGAAAAAGGCATTATTTTTTGTTCCATTTCGGAGGCGATACAAAATCACCCAGATTTGGTACAAAAATACATCGGAAAGGTTGTCCCAAGGGGCGATAATTTCTATGCTGCACTCAACTCGGCGGTGTTCTCCGATGGTTCATTCTGCTACATTCCGAAAGGGGTGAAATGCCCAATGGAACTTTCTACCTATTTCCGTATCAACCAAGCGGGAACTGGGCAGTTTGAGCGTACTTTGGTGGTGGCAGACGAGGGTAGCTATGTATCTTACCTCGAGGGCTGTACCGCTCCTGCAAGAGATGAAAACCAGCTTCACGCTGCGGTGGTAGAACTCATCGCTTTGGACAATGCGGAAATCAAATATTCTACCGTGCAGAACTGGTTCCCAGGCGATGAAAATGGAAATGGTGGGGTGTTCAACTTTGTAACCAAAAGAGGGCTTTGCGAAAAGAACGCCAAAATCTCTTGGACACAGGTAGAGACAGGCTCTGCCGTAACTTGGAAATACCCTTCTTGCGTTCTAAAAGGGGACAATTCCATTGGCGAGTTCTACTCCATTGCCGTTACCAATATGCACCAATATGCCGATACAGGTACAAAGATGATTCACATTGGTAAAAACACAAAATCTACCATTATTTCCAAAGGAATTTCGGCAGGAAAATCCAATAATTCCTACCGCGGATTGGTAAAAGTAATGCCTTCGGCAAAGGGTGCGAGAAACTTCTCACAATGTGATTCCCTGCTTATGGGCAACGAATGTGGAGCTCACACCTTCCCGTATATAGAGATAAAAGACCCATCGGCACAGCTAGAACACGAGGCTACGACTTCCAAAATCGGTGAAGACCAAATTTTCTACTGCAACCAAAGGGGAATAGACACCGAGAAAGCCATTGCCCTCATCGTGAATGGTTTCTCCAAAGAGGTTCTCAATAAACTCCCAATGGAGTTTGCCGTAGAAGCACAGAAATTACTGGAAATCAGCCTAGAAGGGTCTGTGGGATAATGTGGAGATGAGATAATTTTTTAATTTGAATATTTGGAAATAAAAGGAGTAGCATCGGATAATATTATTGTAAAACTCTCATTTGAGTTTGCTTTGAATATTATAGAGTTTTGTGAAACTTTAGAACACAATAAAAAATATGTCATTGCTAATC
>JAUNHO010000012.1:8948-12539 GCA_030523905.1 Bergeyella zoohelcum | reverse complement strand
TCCTTCTACAATATCTTCTTTCGCATTGATTTTGATGCAGATAGATTTTTCACCAGTTTCCAGTTGCTCACATTCCAATTGAGAAATTGTCATTTCAGCCTTTGTTTTTTCAGAAATATTCACCAGCGTTTCTATACAATCTGGCGTGATGGTATCATCGCTATCTAGGAAAAATAGATACTTTCCACTAGCGGTATCAATCCCTTTATTTCGTACTACGGATAGCCCAGAATTTTCTTCCAAATGATAGATTTTCCAGTTTTCCAGTTGGTGTTTTGCAATGAAATTTTCAGCAATGGCAACGGAATTATCAGGCGTTTGGTCGTTAATCAAAGTAACTTCCAAATTAGGATAAGTCTGATTCAATACCGACAGAAGACATTTTTCTAAAAACTCTTCACACTTAAAAATAGGAATGGAAATGGTAACTAATGGCTGATTCATCAAATGAAATTTTTATTCTGCAAAATTACACAATTTTTAGGGAAATTATTAATCTAATTGATGCTTGAACTAAAACGATTTTTCTTTCTCTTATTTTATTACCCATACTGAAAGACTAAAAATCCGATAGCTATTACTTTTAAACGAATAACTATCGGTTTTTGCAGTAGTGAATATTGATTATACAGAAGCCACTGTAAAACGCTTGTGCAAGTGGGCTTTTTTCTCCACATCGTCTGCAATGGCTACGGCTAAATCAGCCACCGAAATATCCGCAGGGTTGCCATCTTTATCAAACAAAACATCGTCTGTACCTAAACGATATTCGCCTGTGCGTTCAAAGGAAAGCTTTTCGGGGTTTCCTGCAAACATTGCCGCTGGTGAAATAAACGCCCAATTAATATCCGTGCGAGGTTTTAATTCGGCTAAAAGATTACGCACAAAATTTGCCGCAGGATAAACCTCTTTTGGGAAATCAGGCACATCCACTAATTGAACATTAGGTGCTATAAACAAACTTCCTGCCCCACCGACAACAAGAAAATAAGAAGGATTTACCTCTTTTATGGCTTTCAAAATATTTTCGTGTCCTTTTGCTAAATCATCGGCAAGGTTGGGGTTGCTCCAGCCTGGATTAAAGGAATTTACCACAACATCAACGCCTTGCAAATGTTTAGCCAATTCTGGGGAATTAACATCTAACGCAATTTTTTCTACATTGCTATGGTCAAGGATTTTTTCGGTGTTTCGGGCAATTGCCACTACTTGGTGATTTCTGTTTGCCAACTCTTTTACCACTTGTGAGCCTACGAGTCCTGTGGCTCCTATTACTGCTACTTTCATATTTTTTTAGTATTAAATTAAATTCTGATTAAAATTTCTGGTGCAAAGGTATGGCGGGTTTTAATAAAAAACATTGAACTAGTTCAATAAATATTGGTGATTAGCTTTTTGATTTTCTGTTAGAAGAAAAAACTTTTGACAATGAAATTTTTATCGAGAAGTGATGAAAGAAAAATCCCCTGCCTAGAAGTTTGAAAACGAGTGCCGTCTCGATTTTTTTTTGTGCCGTCTCGTTTGAAACGAGTAAGCACTCGTTTGGGAAGCGGTGCTTACTGGTTTTTGGAAAATAAATAATAATGTTAAAATCACTTCCCCACCACCTTTCGTCTTATTTTGCTCAAAAATTCGTGCGTAATGCCTAAATATTTGGCAAGTTGGACATTAGAAAGTCGCTGGGCAATATGCGGATATTTTTTAATGAAGTCCAAATAACGCTGGTCGGCGGTTTTGGAAAGGTTTTCAAACATTCGTTTTTGTAGGTTGATGTAGCCGCGAATGGAAATAATTCTAATGAATTTTTCAATCTGTGGAATGTTTTCGTACGCCCAGTCTTTATCGGTTTTTGAAATCTGTAAAACCTCGCTATCTTCCAATGCTTCAATGTAAAGTTCGGAAGGTTTTTCATTCACGAAGCTATCCAAATCGCTTACCCACCAGTCTTCTGCTGCGAAATAGAGAATGGTTTCGTGTCCTTCTTTATCAAGGTAATACATTTTGAAAAGCCCTTTTACCACAAAGTTTTCGTGCTTACAAATCTCCCCCTGACGGAGCAAAAACGCTTTCTTTTTCACTTGTTTTGGGGTAAAAAGTTGGCAAAATTGCTCCATTTCCACCTCGGAAAGATTGATGTGTTTAGCAATGTGATTTTTTAGGAGAGCGTACATTGCGGAGCGTTTTTTGTATAAAATTGGAAGGCATCTTCCAGATTTTGGAACTTCCCTTTGAAGTTTTCTATAGAGGTGTCTTGTACTATTTTTCCTTTATGGATAAGCACCACGCGAGTGCATAGGGCTTCCACCTCTTGCATTATGTGAGTGGATAAAATCACGGTTTTTTCCCTACCGATGTCTTTTATCACATTACGGATTTCTACGATTTGGTTGGGGTCAAGTCCATTGGTTGGCTCGTCTAAAATCAGTAAATCTGGCTGATGAATAATTGCCTGAGCCAAGCCCACACGCTGTTTGTAACCTTTGGATAGTTGCCCTATTTTTTTATTTTTTTCAGGGGTAATACCCACTAAATCAATCACTTCATCAATTCTTTGTTTTGGGATTTTATGGATATTGGCAATAAAATCTAAATATTCCTTTACGAACATTTCCATATAAAGCGGATTGTTTTCGGGTAAAAAGCCAATTTTTTGTTTGGTTTCAATCTCGTTCGTACTGATGTTTTTTCTATCTAGAAGGATTTCACCTTGGTCTATTTTTAGGCTTCCCACTATGGATTTCATTAGGGTAGATTTTCCTGCTCCATTGGCACCTAGTAGTCCTATTATTTCGTTTTTACCTATGTTGAGAGATATATCGTCTAGGGCAGTTTGTGTCCCAAATTGTTTTGTAAGATGCTGAATTTGTAAAGACATTTTGATTTCAGTTTTAGGCTGTAAAAATATAATTTTGAAACGAAAAAACAGAAAACTTATTTCATATTTTACAAAAGCAACCTCCTAAGATGGAAGTTGCTTTCTCTTAAATCATATCATATGAACACATTTGCTTATGCAAACAATTTTCCGAATACATCAGGGTAAATACCCATTATTATCAATGCTATAATGATGAATATACTCACTACATTATAGGTAAAAGATACTTTTTCAGAAGTATTAAAACTACTTTCTTTGAAGAAAAACATAGCGATTATCAGCCTTAAATAATAAGCAATAGAAATAGCCGAACCGAGTATAGCCACTAATACCAAGAAAGCCGCCCCGTTTATCGCTTGAGAGAATAGAGCAAATTTCCCCATAAACCCTGCCGTAAGTGGTATCCCAGCCATAGAAAGCATAGAGATAGCAGACACGGTAGCCAGTAGAGGCTCGGTTTTAGCAAGTCCTCGGAATGCGTTGTAGGAAGTTTCTCTTTTCAGTTTTTCTACCCAAATTAGAGACATAAAAACGCCCACGGTAGCCAGTGAATAAGCGAATAGATAAAACGCTAGATTATAAGTAGATAGAGCATTAGTACCGAAGAAAATTAGAGCAATATATCCTGCGTGTGAAACGGAAGAATACGCCAGCATTCTCTTTGCATTGGTCTGTGCTAATCCCATTACATTGGCTAATAGTAAGGTAATAAT
>JAUNHO010000012.1:6992-8938 GCA_030523905.1 Bergeyella zoohelcum | reverse complement strand
CGGAATACGCCCCGCCGAAAGCAATAGTCATCAGTCTAAAAAACGCATAAAATCCTGCAATCTTCACGATACTTGCCATAAAAGCCGTGATGAGAGACGGAGCACCTTGATACACATCAGGACTCCACATATGGAACGGAGCTAGTGAAACCTTAAACGCCATAGAGCAAATCATCAGTAGAACTCCAATTAGCATCATAGCATCAGAAGGATTTTTTTCTACGAAAGATTGTATCGTTTTCAAATCAAAACTTCCTGCCGAACCATAAACCATAGCGATACCGAAAAGTAGAAACCCAGTAGCAAAACAGCCCATAAGGAAGTATTTTACGGAGGCTTCGTTGGAACGCAAATCCGTCTTATTCGCCCCTGCCATCACATAAAGTGGTATGGAAAGAATCTCTATACCGATGAATAAAGTAACTAAATTTTGGTATCCGAATAATACAAACGCCCCACATAAAGCCATTAGCATCAAGGCGTATAATTCGGACTGGTGGCTTCTATGATTACTAAAAGCAAAACCTGCGATGAAGCAAAGAAGTATGCTAACCACCAAAGAAATACGCGTGAATAATGCGGTGTCTTCGGAGTAAAGATACATATTTTCATACTGAGAGAAAAATGCACTTTCTGGGCAGTAAGATACTGATAATGCGATGAATAGCCCCAATAGACTAATATATCTAGCGAATTTCCCTTGATTGAAAACTCCTGTGAATAATGCCGCAATCGCAGTAATAAAAACAATAATTAAAACGCTCATTATTTTTAATTTAATTTGGAACTAAATTGATTCAATTCCTTTTATTGATACTTATTTTTTAGTTTAACATAGATTTATAAATAAAATCTAATGAACTGCTTACCAAGTCTATAACAGGCTGTGGATAAACCCCAAAAACCAGCACAGCACCTGCAAGGACTACTAGAACCACCATTTCTGATACGGAAAGGTCTTTCGTTTGTACTAAAATTTCATCATTCCCTTCGGTAAACATAGATTTTCCGTAGAATCTTAGCAAATATCCAGCAGCGAAAATAATGCTTATCCCAGCGATGATGGCCGCCAAAACATTAAAATCAAATACGGATTTCAGCAAAATAAATTCTCCTATGAAACCATTAGTAAGCGGTACTCCCAACGAGCCTAAAAGCACTACCAAGAACAGCACAGCAAATTTAGGTGCTACTCTTGCCAAGCCTCCCATTTGGTTGAGGTCTCGTGAGCCAAATCTTTTAATCAGAATATCAGCACAGAAGAACAAACCTACCACATTGAAACCGTGTGCAAAAGCCTGTACCATAGCACCTTCGCCTCCTTCCGTGGTGAATTTACCATTCATCACAAGCAATGCCGTTGCAAAAATCCCTGCAACTATCAGCCCTATGTGGGAGAAAGAAGAGTAAGCCAAAATTCTTTTAATATCCGTTTGGATAAGGGCAATTAATGCTCCGTGTAGCACCCCAATAATTCCTAAAATAATTACGATATAGCCAGAAATTCCAGCCACAGCATCAGGAACGATCGGAAGTAAATATCTCAGTACTCCATAGACTGCCATTTTCAGCATAATCCCAGACAATAGCATTGTTCCTTGGGTAGGAGAATAGGTATAAGTATCTGGTTGCCAAGTATGAAACGGAAAGACAGGAAGTTTTACCGCAAAGGCAAAAAACACAAACCAAAATACCACTGTCTGCTGGGTAATATTGAAATTCGCTAGATACATATCCGTTACAGCAAAAGATGGAGCGTACTGATAAATATACACAAAACCACCAAGCATAAATAACGAACCTACAAAGGTATAAACGAAAAATTTGGTAGTAAATTCAAATCTTTTATTCTCTTGTCCCCAAAGCCCTGCAATGAACCAAATAGGAATAAGCGTAACCTCCCAAAAGATATAGAACAATAGCCCGTCTAATGCGGTAAATACGCC
>JAUNHO010000012.1:2895-6982 GCA_030523905.1 Bergeyella zoohelcum | reverse complement strand
AGTAAAATAAGAGCATAGAATGAGTTTTTATAGCCTATCTTTTCATTATAAGAAGAAAGTATGATGATAGGCACTAAAATATTCGTGAGCAATAGCATCAGCATACCCATTCCGTCTATACCGAAGTGCAGAGAACTTTTAATAAACTTCGTCCAAGGGTAATTAATCTCGTGTTGCAATACGCTATCTACCGTAGGTTTGGCATCAAAACCTGCTAATACGCAGAGTGTAACGAGCATTTGCACCAAGGCAATTCCCAATGCGATATATTTTCCTGTTTTACCTTTCAGGGCAAATAATAGCCCAGAACCTACAAGAGGTAAAAGTAATAATGTTAATAAATGGTACGACATTATTATTAGAAATATTTAAAAAAATTAACAATCAAAATAACACCCACAGCCAAAGCCATAATGAGAATATAGTTTTCCACATTACCATTTTGTAGGCGTTTCATAGAGTTACCGCTGTCTTCGGCTCCTTCTCCTACAAAATTCACTGCTTTATCCAATACATTTTTATCAAATAATCTTCCTGCTCTACCGAAAGCCTCGGCAGTTTTCACAAAAAGAGCATTGTAAATCTCATCTATGTATAGTTTTTTCGCAGAAAGTTTCTCCCAACCAGTATAGTTTTCCTCTGCTATTGGCTGTTTTTTCTTATTCACATAAAGATTTTTCACCAAGAACCAAACGATGAAAAACATTAAAATGGTGATTCCTAAAAGAATTAATTCTGTACTTAGGCTGATGCCATTTAGTTTTGCCTCCATCTGCGACTTTACCTCTGGAACGAGTATCGGCGAAAGCCAATGAGCCAGTTGAGAGTAATGCCCGTGTGCGATGATATGCGGAAGATTGAGAAAACCACCCAAAACCGAAAGCACTGCAAGTATCATCAAAGGAATCGTCATAGTTGCTGGGCTTTCGTGCAAATGATGTTTTTGCTCTTCCGTTCCCCTAAATTCTCCGTGGAAAGTGAGGTAGTAAAGCCTAAACATATAGGTTGCCGTCATTGCTGCAATGGTGAATAAAATCGCCCAAAATATAGGGTTTTTAGCCCAAGTTGCTACTAAAATTTCATCTTTGGAAATCATACCAGAGAAGAAAGGCATTCCTGAAATAGCGAAAGTCCCTATAAGGAAAGTCCAATGTGTGATGGGAATATACTTTTTCAATCCTCCCATAAAACGCATATCTTGTTCACCGCCCATAGCGTGGATTACCGAACCAGAACCCAAGAAGAGTAATGCTTTGAAAAATGCGTGGGTCATTAGGTGGAACATCGCACCAATATAAGCCCCAGAACCCAAGGCAACGAACATAAACCCAAGTTGTGAAACGGTAGAATATGCCAATACCTTTTTGATGTCGTTTTGTCTTAAAGCGTAAAACGCTGCTAATAAAGCGGTTAGTAATCCGATGAGTAAAATCCCATCAGTTACCGTAGGAGCCAATACGAATAGGAAATTGGAACGAACGATGAGATAAATCCCTGCCGTAACCATCGTAGCTGCGTGGATAAGTGCCGAAACAGGTGTAGGCCCAGCCATAGCGTCTGGAAGCCAAGTATAAAGCGGAACTTGTGCCGATTTTCCTACCGCCCCAATGAACAACGCCGCACAGATAAAGATAATAACACTACCATCTATTTCAAATTTTGTAGCATTTTGTGCAACGGATAGATAATCAATAGCATTGAGCTGAGAAGCAATCATAAAAATCCCTGCCAAAAGCCCCAAATCTCCGATTCTATTCATTATGAAAGCCTTTCTAGCCGCTTTACCATATTCTTTATTTTTGAACCAAAAGCCTATCAGTAGGAAAGAGCAAAGCCCTACACCTTCCCAGCCGATAAACAGGATAAGGTAGTTGCTTCCCATTACTAAAAGTAGCATAGAAAACACAAACAAATTGAGGTAAGCGAAAAATCTGTAAAAGCCTTTATCCTCGTGCATATATCCGATGGAATAAAGGTGAATAAGCGTACCAATTCCTGTGATAATCATTACCATCATCAAGGAAAGTTGGTCTATCTGGAAACCAAAATTCACTTGCACACCATTCACTCGGAACCACTCAAATGCACGGAATATCTGTGGCTGAGACTCTTTATCAAATCCTATAAACAGAGAAACCGCAATGCAAAACGCCACGAAAACTGCCGTAGTGCCAATGCCTCCCACAATGTTTTTAGGAAGTTTGCTCCCAAACAATCCGTTGATAAGAAAACCTATCAGTGGTAATAAAATAATTGTATAAACCAAATTTTCCATTCTTCTTATCCTCTTAATTTATTAAAAATACTTACATCTACGGACTTGGTATTTCTGTACATCATCGCGATAATAGCCAAACCAACGGCTACTTCTGCGGCGGCAACCACCATAATGAAAAATACCAAAATCTGCCCGTGTGCATCTCCTTTATAACTTGAAAACGCTGCTAATAAAAGATTCACAGAGTTGAGCATTAGCTCCACACAACCTAAAATAACAATAGCATTTTTTCTTAATAATACCCCCAAAACGCCCAATGAAAATAGTATTGTGCAGAGTATTATAAAGTAACTCAAATCAATGCTTTGTATGAATGTATTTACATTTTCCATAGTCTTACAAATCTTTTTTACCAATGAGAACTGCCCCCACGATTCCGCCTAAAATAAGGATAGAAGCCAACTCAAAAGGCAATACATACTCGTTAAACAATAACTGACCCAAGTTTTTGGTAAGCCCAATAGAAGCATCTGCATTAGCCGTTACCATCTCTTTTTTCACTCCTTTGAATGCCCCTAAAAGCCCTACCAAAAGAATACCCGCACTGATAACCCCGATGAATTTCGGAAGGTTTTTCTTACGGCTTTCATCACCTTTGTTTAGGTTGAGCATCATTAGAATATAAAGGAATAATACCATAATTGCCCCAGCATATACGATAATCTGAACGATGCCAAGAAACTGAGCATTGAGCAAAATGTACATTCCCGCGATGGAAAACATTGTAATAATCAGTGATAGAATGGCATACAAAGGATTTCTCGCAAAGACAAAAAATACCGCACTTGCAATAGCCAAAAACGCTACGAAGAAAAATAAAATCTGTTCCATTATTTCACTGTATTTTTTTGTTTTTCGGTTTGGCGAGGCGTTATGTCTATTCTATTATTGATGTCCTCTACCAGTTTATCTTTTCCATAGACGAAGGAGCCTCTGTTTCTCTCCACATCTACTAATCTATCCGTAAGGTAGATGGCAGATTTAGGGCAAGCCTCTTCGCACATTCCACAGAAGATACATCTCAGCATATTGATTTCATAGGTAGAGGCGTATTTTTCCTCTCTATACAGATGTTTTTCCTCTTTGGTTCTTTCCGCAGAAGTCATTGTAATCGCCTCGGCAGGACACGCCACCGCACAAAGCCCACAGGCTGTACAACGCTCTCTACCTTCTTCATCGCGTTTCAAAATGTGTCTTCCACGCCATACCTTGGCTCTTGGTTTTTCTACTTCGGGATAAGAAAAAACTTTCCCTTTTGGTCCTTCCAAAGCGTGTCTCAAAGTAATGCCCATACCTTTCACTATGGCAGGAAGGTATAGTTTTTCCATAAAGGTCATTTCTTTATTGGAGACTACTTTTGATCTGTTTGTTAGTTTCATTTCTTAAATATCGTTTAAGATTTTTTACTTTTCTGCATTAAAGCTCAAAAAGTTTTAATGGTTGCAAAAGTAATATTATTTATTCAATTCCTCTTTGTTAAAGACGGACTTAAAATGTTTTCTTTTACATTGTGGGTTGGTTCCAACTCATTTGGTTTGAACCTTACTTCCACTGCATTTTATCTAAAATCAAATGGATTCTAATGTTTTTCCATCGTCGGAGGTCTCAACTCGGTTGGATTGTAATCTTTGCCATACGAGGGAGATTTCAATTCAAATGGATTCTAATCTCCGACGCTCGTGGAATATTACACCCCATAATGATTGTAATTAAATTATATTATAGTTGATTGTATTTTGATTGAAGTCTAATAAAATCAACAATGAAATACTAAATACTTTAACGATTTAATAATTTCTATGGTTCAAA
>JAUNHO010000012.1:0-2885 GCA_030523905.1 Bergeyella zoohelcum | reverse complement strand
TGGGCTGATTGGTAAATAGAGTGTTTATAGCGGTCAAAGATTAAAATAACCGCTCCTGTGATGATTAAATTCAACAATGCCAAAGGAATTAAAGTCTTCCAGCCGAGGTGCATTAGTTGGTCATAACGGAATCTTGGTATCGTCCATCTTATCCACATAAAGATTAAAATCCCTATGATTGCTTTTCCTAAAATGGAAAGAATACTGATGATTCCTGCTACATTTTCGCCCCAGTTTTCAGTTACCCAGTTGATTCCAGGATAGTTGAACCCACCGAAGAAAAGCGTAGCCATCAACGCATTGGAGATGAACATATTCACATATTCCCCAAACATATACATACCAAAACTCATTGAAGAGTATTCGGTCATATAGCCATTTACCAATTCCGATTCACATTCTGGTAAGTCAAACGGGTGTCTATTGGTTTCTGCCAAAGCCGCCACGAGGAAAATGATGAACGCCAAAGGCTGGTAGAAAATATTCCAGTTCATTCCATCAATTTCAAATAACCCCCAGAGTTTTCCGCTTCCTTGTTGCTCCACAATGCTATTAAGATTAAGACTTCCGCTCATCATAATGATGGAAAGTAAAGCCAAACCCATTGCCAACTCGTAGGAAATCATCTGCGAAGACGCACGGATTGCCCCCAAAAGCGAGTATTTATTGTTGGAAGCCCAACCGCCAATCATCATTCCATAAACGCCCACGGAAACCATACCGATAAGGAATAGAACGCCCACATCTATATCTGCAATTTGGATAGCGAAAGAGTCGCCACCGATATTGAGCGATTGCCCCCAAGGAATGACCGCCCCTGTAATCAGGGAAATAAACATCGTAATGGAAGGCCCTAAAATGAACAGCCATTTCTCGGCAGTGGAAGGAATGAACCCCTCTTTGAAGAACAATTTCCCACCATCTGCAAGTGGTTGCAATAGCCCCCAAGGCCCTGCTCTGTTTGGTCCAATTCTGTCTTGTAGTATCGCTGCTACTTTTCTTTCGCCCCAAGTGGAATAAGCGGCAACGCCTAGCGATATGCCGAAAAGTGCAAGTACGAGTATGATTTTGAAAGTTAGTAAATCCATAATTGATTTAGGTTCAAAATATTAATAAAAGTCTATGAAATGCTCTTAACTTTTTATGTTGTCAATAAATTATCTTCGTTTTTAGACGGGTCTTTTAGCTCTTTTACATCGCCATTAGTACCAAATTTTGCTTTTTGGTAATGGTTCAATGAAATTACCGAATGTCTATCAATCTGTCTAGGACCTTCTACCTCCCAGTATTTAAGGTCTTTTTTCTCGAATCTACATTCGTTGCAAATCCATTCTTCAGATTCTCCGTATTCGTTTTGTCTTGCCGTTACACGGATAACTTCATCGCCTTTCATCCAAAGCACGGCTTTACCGCTACATTTTTCGCATTTGCAGGTGGCATTCATTGGTTTGGTAAACCATACTCTACTTGCAAAACGAGAGGTTCTGTCCGTCAATGCACCCACAGGGCAAACATCGATGACATTACCATAAAAATCATTGGTAAGGGCTTTATTGAGATAGGTAGAAATTTCAGCGTGGTCGCCACGGAAAAGGATTCCGTGTTCTCTTCCTTCCGTCAGTTGGTTCGCCGCCAAAACGCATCTTGCACAAAGGATACATCTATTCATATGAAGTTTGATGTAAGGCCCGATGTCTTCTGGCTCGTAGGTTCTTCTTTCAAATTCAGTTCTAGTGGAAGAAAGCCCGTGTTCGTAGCCTAAATCTTGCAAATGGCATTCTCCCGCTTGGTCGCAAACAGGGCAATCCAATGGGTGATTGACAAGGAGGAACTCGGTAACGGCCTTTCTAGCCTCTTGAGTTTTTTCAGAGGTAAGGTTTTTCACTTCCATTCCGTCCATTACGCCAGTTCTGCAACTTGCCACGAGTTTCGGCATAGGTCTTGGGTCTGCCTCCGAGCCTTTTGAAACTTCTACCAAACAAGTTCTACATCTACCACCGCTGGTTTCCAAAGGTTTGTAGTAGCACATTGCTGGGGGTACAGATTTCCCACCTATTTGTCTCGCTGCCTCCAAAATGGTAGTGCCAGGAGCAACTTCGGTAGTTTGCCCATCAATGGTTATTTTGAATTTTTTTACTTCTTCGCTCATTTTTTTATTGGCTTTTGGCAATTAGCTTTCCGCTCTTTGCCTTTGTTTTTTATTCTTTTTTATATGGCTTTTCGCTCTAACTTTTAATATCTCGGTTCTCGTATCTAATGTCTAATAATCTACCTCGTTCTAAATGTATATCCGATACCAAAATTGATTTGTGCAAAAGCAAAATCTTGCATTGCTTTATCGGGTTTATTATTCAGTGTGGTTTTTATGTCTGGCATATTAATGTATCCAGCTTTGGCTTCCACACGAGCCATTAGATGTTTCCAAAATACAAAATTAATACTCGTTCTGAGGTCTAAACCGAAACCTGCAATATGAAATCTATCGCTTCTTTCATTGTTAAATAACTTAACATTGGATTTAGGATAAAGCACCCCAGCACCACCGCCGTAAGACCAAACAATATCAAATTTATTTTTGTCAAAGAGGTTTTTATATTTTTCCAAACCTAAATTCACATAGTTGAGACCATCGGTATGCTCAAAGGTAAGGAACTCACCATCGGCTAAATCTACTTTTCCATTATTTACCATTGCGGCATATTTGGCATCGGAAATATTACCTGTGAAATCAGCAGTTTGGTTTTGCTTCATCACATATTTCATATGGTCTAGCCCTAAAACGATAGCCAAATCATCTTTGATAAAATAGCCAATTCTTGCATTCGTTTGTGGAATGGTTACTCGCATTGGATTAAAATAATCATTCAGCGTAAAATCCGTCGGTC
>JAUNHO010000314.1 GCA_030523905.1 Bergeyella zoohelcum | reverse complement strand
CAATTTTGAATATTCCTTAATAATAAATCTATTTTCTTGTTTTTATTAATGGTTACAAAATTGTTTTTGTATTAATTTTTATCACCACTCCAAATATAAATATTTTTTCAATATATCCAAATATTTTTTTAACAATAATATAAAACACTGATAATCAATACAAAAAAAAAATAATTACCATATTACAAATATGATAATTATCATTAATATTTTATACTATTTTTATCTAATATAACTTGTTCAAATATGTTAATTGCCTAAAACACATAATTATTATTAATTATTTCGTTATTATTTCATTAATAAAATAATAAAAATTTAATGTATTTATTAACAATTATATATTTAATAAAATCACACCGATTTTGTATCATCATCAAGCCAGTTATTTTGGGCTTTCATCACCTGCTCTATCACATCGCGTACCGCACCTCTACCACCCTCAGTAGTCGAAATATAGTAGCATACCGCCTTCACCACTGGCACGGCATTCGGCGGACAAGTAGCCACCTCGGTATCTAGAAAAATAGGTATATCTGGCAAATCATCGCCCATCATTAGAATTTCCTCATTTTTGAGCTGATATTTTGTCTTAAAATCTTCAAATTCTACGATTTTATTTGCCGATTTTGGATAATAATCCGTAATACCGAGATACTCCAAACGCTGTTTCACCATAGGGTCGTTACCGCCTGTTATCACACCTATTTTATAGCCATTTTTTAAGGCTTTTACTACTGCATATCCGTCCAAAACATTCACTACACGGCACATAGACCCATCTGGCATTAGATAGATACTACCATCTGTAAAAACACCATCTACATCAAAAACGAAGGCTTTTATTTGATTTAGTTTTACTTTATAACTCATCTTTTTCTTCTTAAAAATAGACAACAAAGGTACGGATTTTAGCCAAAATATCCTGCTCATTCAACCGATAAAAAAAGAGATAAGCCACTAGAACTTATCTCTTACATTTATTTTATTTGAAATTAAATTTCACTGCCAACATTACTTGGCTTGGGCGAAGTGCCATTCTTTGGTAGCTTTCAGAATATGAACCAATTGAATAAGTTTCAAACACTTTTCTATTGGCGATGTTCAGCCATTTTAGCTCAAAATCAATCTTCTTTGCTGCCCAAGTATATTGGTAGGACAAATCATAGAAAGCATTTTTGTAGTTGAAACTTGCATTTTTAGAATTGATTTGATCCCAAAACAAGCCAATTGTATGATTCTTAATAGGATAGATATAAACCGCAATGTTATGATTATAGCCATTGTACTTGATGTCCGTACCCGAAACCGTATTTTGTTTGTTCCAAGAATAGGTAAAATTATAATCGGCACTCAACCAAGAAAAATAAGTATTATTAAACTTAAATCCTAGTTTTTGGCTATTGTATTGGCTATCAAAATCAATTCCGTTTTGTCTCACTTCCGAATTTACAAAACTATTGGTATAAGACATAGAGGTATTGACTTTCAGCTCTGGGAAATATTTCCCCACCTCACCTGAATAACTATTAGAAACCGATTTATTATCTCTTTCCAAGTATTCCAATATGCTAAATCCGAAAGCATTCACACTTGGAGAAGAAATTAAATTTCTATCAGTGAGATTATA
>JAUNHO010000313.1 GCA_030523905.1 Bergeyella zoohelcum | reverse complement strand
TCCCTGCTGGTATCATTGCTTCCATTTTTTCGTTGATGCTTGTAGTTGTTCCTTGATTGGAAATGGATTGCGAGTAACTTTTTTGTTTGATTTTACCAAAAATCTTTTCTAACCATTCCAAAGTTCCTTTATCCCTTGCCGAGCCACTCAAAATATTTCCGATGATTGCCGAAATGGTTTCGCCGACTTCCTTTTTATAAAACTGCCTTAATTGTGGTATTTCTTGAAGCCCCAGCATTACTGCCACTTTATATTTCTTCTCGTTTTTTGCCTGTATTTTTAGCAGCCTTTTCTAGCATAAAAGAGCAAAATCCATCAATGCTTTCCATTGTATATACTGCGGTTCTTTTGCTATCGGTAATGCGGTCAAAGGCGGCTACGATTTTAGAAATATCATCTGCTTTGTAGGGCAAAGGTTCGCCCTTTTCTATTGCCAAAGCACTTTTGAGTGTCAGCCTACGGATATTGGAGGGTTTTAGGGCAGAGAGTTCTCTTTCTTCTTCCCATTTTCCATCGTCTCTCCATTTGCTTAGGGTTTTGATACTTACGCCTAATATTTCGGCGATATTGGTAAGGCTGAAACCTTTGATATAGAGTTCTTTACCTTGTGATTTTTTATAATCTGATTCTGCTGCGGTAAGTCTTGCCATAAGTTTTGATTTGAGAGTTAAGATTTGAGAGCCAAGAATCAATATTTTCTTGGTTCTTGTGTCTTGGTTCTTGGCTCTTGATTCTCATTTTGCCTCTATTTTAATTGTTCCATTTTCAGTAAAAGCGATGTTTTTCACTTTAAGTCCATCATATTCAAGGTTTTTCTTGGCTTCAATGAGGAACTCAGTAGGTTCTTCGGTATTGAGCATTTGCTCGATGCCCACGCCGAGTTCTGGAAACTCTTTGTATTCCCCTTTTTGTGCGATGATGATGTGTTGCACTTGTTGATTTTGGCTTTCTTTTAGCACAAAGTCTCCATTTTCAAATTCCAAATCGGAAGTAAAAACAAGGTCTGTCATTTCGTTAATTCTTGGGGCAAAGTTCATTATAAAAGGGCTTTTTTGAAATTCATTATTTAATGATTAAGAAAAAATCCTTAATGATTAAGACTTTTTTCTCAATGGTTAAATGCTGATTTTTATTAATTCTGCCAAAGCCCCAACTTTGCCGAAAGAAAACAGGACGAATGAGCAAGAAGACACACCATTTCATAGTGAATACAGAGGCGGTTAACTCCTACGGATATAGAATATTAACCGAGGGGATAGACACCGAGCAGTATATGCGTAATCCTGTAGTATTGTATATGCACAATAGAGCGTGGGGACGCGGAAATGAAGTGATAGGAAGAACCATTGCCCTAAAAAAAGAGGGCGGAAAACTCATTGCCGAAGTAGAGTTTGATGAAGCCGATGAGTTTGCCAAGCAAATAGCAGGGAAAATAGAGCGAGGCTTTATCAAGATGTGTTCTCTTGGAGCAGATGTTATAGAGACTTCTTCCGACCCACTTTTTACCCTAGCAGGACAAACCAGAGAAACCGTAACTAAATGCAAAATGGTGGAACTCTCCATAGTGGATATAGGCGGAAATGATGACGCCCTAAAACTCTCCAAAGATGGAAAACCTGCTCAGCTACAA
>JAUNHO010000312.1:1250-1632 GCA_030523905.1 Bergeyella zoohelcum | reverse complement strand
TTCACTACTGCTTTTTTTGATGATATTGGGGTTTATCATAAACGCAGAACCGATTTTGGCAAATTTTCCAAACAGGTTTATCAGTTTGGTTGTGCAAGACCAATTCTAAACCAAAGGCACCCCAATTATGTGAAATTTTCATTTGCTTTTCCATCATTTTTTTTGGTGGGATATTTCGTGGGGCTAGTAGAATATTTTTTACTTGGAAAGCCATTCGTTTTATCCTGCTACGGGTTTTATGTTTTTCTAATATTTTTTCACGCTCTTTGGAAGACCAAAAACATCAGTATTGCAGGGCTATCTGTGATTTCCGCACATATCCAAATGTTTTCCTACGGCTGGGGATTTTTAGAATCTTGGGTGAAACTAAACATTCTAAAAA
>JAUNHO010000312.1:0-1240 GCA_030523905.1 Bergeyella zoohelcum | reverse complement strand
ACGCTTTTCCGAAACATTTTCATCTGTGAAAATCCTTAATAAAATAAAATTGAAATATCATTAAATAAAAATCCCAAACCTTAAAAAAGTCTGGGATTTTTTAGTGAAGTATTAATTAATAAATGAAAAGATTTTTATCTTCTGCTTCTGCGTTTGTCAGAGTTTTTAGCATCTTGTGCCACACGGAAACCTATCCAGCCATAGGCTTTTGCTTGGTTTCTGTATCTTCTCTGCCCTGGGTCTAGCCAGTAGGCGGTATCTTTCCAAGAGCCACCTTTTACCACACGCACCTCATCGGAGATTTGGCTAGTTCTCTGTCTATCATCTTTTTGAAGTACCACCTTGCCTCTATCATCTACCACGAATTTATTTCTTGGTGCATTGTACATATCATACTTGGCATTAGAACTATCTTGCTCTCTACCATATCCTGCTTCAAGGGAAGACATAAAATCTCCATCGCGGTAGTTTCTGTAATCGGCCACTACCTCTCTTTGGTACTGACCAGGAAGACCTTTATATACCAATCTACCATCGGCAAGAGTATCATATTTTACATTTGTTCCATTGATGATTTGCAAAGTACCATCAGAATTTTTTACGGTTTGAGTGGCTACATTCCCTCTGTAATAGTTGAAATCATTCCCCTCTTGGTCTATGATAGGTCTGTAAATATCGGCAGTCCATTCCGCCACATTGCCATACATTCCGTAGATACCAAGGTCGTTAGACTGGTATTGCTTTACATCAGAAGTAATAGCCGAGCCATCATTTTTCCAACCAGCAGCACCAGAGTAATCCCCTCGTCCATACTTGAAGTTTTCAAGGAACATACCTCTCGCACTTCCTCTTCTACCTCTTAGCTCTTCTACTTTTGGTTTCTTCTCAGTATAGTTATTGGCATCTCTATGCTTTTGAAGACCTAGTGCAGCAAACTCCCATTCCACCTCGGTAGGAAGACGGAATTTTTCCACCATACCAGATGTAGCCCCTCTATTAGCCGCCAAAATTCTTTGGTTAGTGGTTTTTATTCCTGTTGCTTTTTGCATTCTCTGTTGGTTCAGATACTGTTGCATTTCAGGGTCATTTGCCTTGTATTTATCTAGGGTAAAAGAACTTTGCCCTTGGTTATAAGAATCTTGTACATAAAGGTCTTTTGATAGCAAACCTTTATCCATCATTGCTTTTTCATTGGCTCTATCGGTAAGCCATTCGCAGTATCTAGAAGCTTGTAACCAAG
>JAUNHO010000311.1 GCA_030523905.1 Bergeyella zoohelcum | reverse complement strand
GAAAGATTTCATCAATTATTGGGATAAAGAACGCCATCATTTACCTTTTGAAATAGACGGCATTGTACTGAAAGTCAATTCATTGAAGCATCAGCAATTATTGGGCTATACGGCGAAATCCCCTCGCTGGGCTATGGCGTATAAATTCAAGGCTGAAAAGGTAGAAACCGAGCTACTTAGCGTGTCTTATCAAGTCGGGCGAACGGGTGCTATAACGCCTGTAGCCAACCTAAAACCTGTGCTTTTGGCAGGCACCATCGTAAAAAGAGCCTCGCTACACAATGAGGATATTATCAGAAAGTTAGACTTACACGAAAACGACTCGGTTTATGTGGAAAAAGGTGGCGAAATCATTCCGAAAATCGTGGGAGTCAATACAGAAAAACGCAATGTTTTCCAGCAACCGATTAACTACATAAAAACCTGCCCAGAATGCCAAACGCCTTTGGTAAAAGTGGAAGACCAAGCCATACATTTCTGCCCCAATGAAATGCACTGCCCACCGCAAGTGGTAGGAAAAATCATACATTTTGTATCTAGAAAGGCATTGAATATAGAAAACCTAGGACAAGAAACCATAGAACAACTCTACCGAGAACGATTGATAGAAAACCCTGCCGACCTCTACATTTTAAGAAAAGAGCAACTACTTCCTTTGGAAAGAATGGCGGAAAAATCGGCACAAAACATCATCGATGGGATAGAAAAATCAAAGCAAATTCCGTTTGAAAAAGTGCTTTTCGGCATCGGTATCAAAAATGTGGGCGAGACCGTAGCCAAAAAACTCGTGAAAACTTTCCCTACGATAGACGATTTGCAAAACGCCACCGCCGAAGAACTCTGCCAAGTGGAAGACATTGGTGCGAAAATAGCCGATAGCATCATAGAATTTTTTGCCAATACAGAAAATAAAATGATGATTAGCCGATTGAAATCCTACGGATTGCAAATGCAAAAAGCCGAAAATACCAACGAGGCGATTAGTGATATTTTGGACGGAAAAACCTTTCTTTTCACTGGGAAACTTTCCCTTTTCACAAGAGAACAAGCGGAGGAAATGGTGGAAAAACACGGCGGAAAAAACATCTCGGCGGTATCTAAAAACCTGAATTATCTAGTGGTGGGCGAAAAAGCAGGAAGCAAACTGAAAAAAGCCCAAACCATCGGTACGATAGAGATTCTAGACGAACAACAATTTTTGGAACTAATTAATAATTAAACCCTTTTTACACATTATGGAATTACAATATCTAGTACGAGAACCTGAACATATTTCAGCCGAAACACCCATTTTATTTCTAATACACGGCTACGGAAGCAACGAGGAAGACCTGTTTTCATTCACGCCTACTCTACCAAAAGACTGGCTCATTGTGAGTTTCAGAGCTCCTAATAATGTGCAATTTGGTGGCTATTCTTGGTATGATATAGATTTTTTAGATAGTGAAAAATTCATCAATACCGCACAGGCGTTTGAATCTCTGAACCATATTCTCAATAATATTATTGAAATAAAACAACGCTATGGGCTTAATGAAAACACACCTACGCATCTCTGTGGATTTAGTCAAGGAGGGATTTTGAGCTATGCACTGGCACTGAAAAACCCGCAATTGTTCTCAAAAATAGCCTGTCTGAGT
>JAUNHO010000310.1:860-1653 GCA_030523905.1 Bergeyella zoohelcum | reverse complement strand
AAGTACTGATGGAACTGGAAAAAATCAATATTTCTAATACCAATATCAGCCGAATAGAATACTCCAAAACCGAAGCTCTACAACTAGAACTAAAAACCAAAGCCCTGCTAAAAACCAAGCAAAACGCACAGAAAATCCTCACTCCAATAGGACAAAAAGTAGGAAAAGCTTTGCATATTTCAGAGAATAATTATTCTCATAGTTATGACGCTCAGCCAATGATGATGTACAAAACAATGGCGACAGAGTCAGTCTCCTCACCTGAGCCTATTAATATAGAAATAAAAAAGATTGAAATCTCCGCAGAGGTTTTTGCTAAATATGCAATAGACTAATTTTTATAACCATTTTATAACTTTTTATAATAAAAAAATGCAATATCTAGAATTTAATTTCAAAATCTCTCCGCTTGAACCTTGGAACGAAATCCTTATGGCAGAGCTGATAGAAATAGGGTTTGATAGTTTTACCGAGGAAACAGATGGGATATTAGCCTACATTCCTTCCGAAATTTTTGATGAAAATCTACTCAATGCTATTCATCTAATGCAAAACCCTGATATTCAAATTTCTTATACCTATCAAGAAATGCCTAATATCAACTGGAACGAAGAATGGGAAAAGAATTTTGACCCCATAGATGTAGATGGCAAAGTACTGATAAGAGCCGAGTTCCACGCTCCCAATCCTGATAGGCACGAGATTATCATTCAGCCCAAAATGTCCTTCGGTACAGGGCATCACCCTACAACGCACCTGATGATTCAGCAGATGATGACGATGGATTTTACCA
>JAUNHO010000310.1:0-825 GCA_030523905.1 Bergeyella zoohelcum | reverse complement strand
TTCGGTTTTAGCGATATTTGCCAAGCAAAATGGGGCTGGAAAAACCACCGCAATAGACATAGATGAATGGTCGGTAGAAAACTCCAAAGAAAACGCAGAACGCAACAAAGTGGAACTCCATATTTCACAGGGTACAGCAGAAAATCTAGGTGCTGAAACCTTTGATATTATCCTTGCCAATATCAACCGAAATATATTGATTTCTGATATTCCTACTTATGTTTCGGTGCTAGAAAAAGGCGGTCTGCTACTGCTTTCGGGTCTATGCTTTTTTGATGTAGAAGATATTTTAGCCGTATGCCAAGAGCAGAATCTCAACCTTATCAATAAGCAACAACGCGAGGAATGGGTAAGCCTTTTATTAGAAAAAAAATAGAGTGAAAATTTAATATAAAAACGCCTTGTGAAATCATTTCGCAAGGCGTTTATTAATGTCTGTGGCAACTAATTATTTTGCCTTTTCAGATTTTACTTCTTTGGCATCAGTAGAGCAACACGCTGGTTTCTCTGCTTTTTTGCCTTTTTGCTTTTTTACTTTACAGCAAGATTTTGTTTCTTTCCCTTTGGTAGCACAGCAAGCTGGTTGTTCCTCTACTACTTGTTGAGCGTTTTTAGGGGTTTCCTGTGCATTCATTGCGATAGATGCTACCGCTACTGCGAATGTTGCGAACAACTTTTTCATAATTTGTATGGTTTTAACTTGTTAAATCAAGGGCAAAGGTATAGAATTATTTTTAATTATTGAGGATTAGTTGTTAGATATTAGTTAAATTGGGGATTAGGGATTGGTTGTTAGGTCATAGTTTTTAGGATATAAAACCAAAC
>JAUNHO010000309.1 GCA_030523905.1 Bergeyella zoohelcum | reverse complement strand
TTCGCCGTAGATATTTGCCAATTCACGCGATGCTGCTTCCGCCTGTTCCTTGATTTGTCTGAACGCTCTGGCATTGAACTGAGTAGCCTCAAAACTTTCAAACGGAATCATATTTTTTTGCAAATACGAATGATAACCCAAAACCCCCAAACCTAATGCTCTATGACGAATGGCGAAATTCCTAGCCGATTGCAAATAATAATTTCCTTCGGTTTTTTCAATAAATTCTGAAAGTACCGCATCAAGGAAATAAACTGCCAATTTCACCGCATCGGTATCCTTCCACTCATCATAAAGTTCTAAATTCATTGAAGATAGACAGCAGATGAACGATTCTTCTTCCCTAGATGGAAGCATAATCTCCGAACAAAGATTAGACGCATTGATTGTCAATCCTTTATCCTTATAGACCTGTGGTTTGTTTCTATTGACATTATCAGTAAAAAAGATATACGGAAGACCTTTCTGCTGACGGCTTTCCAAAACTCTCGCCCAAATTTTACGCTTGTCTATATCGCCATCAATCATATCTTGCATCCAGTAATCTGGCACACAAACGCCCAAAAATAGGTTTTGTATAGGTGAGCCAATGTCTTTTATCGTCAAAAACTCTTCTATATCTCCGTGGTCAATATCCAAATACGCTGCAAAAGCCCCACGGCGAACGCCCCCCTGCGACACGACATCCATAGCCGTATCAAACAACTTCATAAAAGACACCGCCCCAGAAGATTTCCCATTATCCGTAACGGCAGTTCCACGATGGCGAAGCTCCCCGAAATAGCCCGAAGTTCCGCCCCCGATTTTGGTCTGCATAATCACTTCCCCCATTTTATGAGTAATGCCCTCTATACTATCTGGAATATGCACATTAAAACAAGAAATTGGAAGCCCTCTCTGCGTCCCCATATTTGCCCAAACAGGCGAGGAGAAAGAAATCCAGCCCTTTACAATCATTTCCTTAAAGGCAGTTTGCAGCTCTGGTTTGTATAGTCTTTTCGCCGCCGCAGTGGTGATTCTATCAATCGCACCTTCTACGGTTTCTCCTTTCAATAAATATCCTCTGTTGAGCATTTGTTCAGACTCATCGTTGAGCCACCAAATATTTGTTTGTTCTTCCATATTAATAATGTATGTTTTATAACTAAAAGTCAATTTTCTTTATTATTTGTTTACTTTTATCTAAATAATAAACTTCATAAGATGTACCACTAATGCTATACACTACCTCAAAAACCCTGTAATGATGCGGTATATCATAGGTTGCTACTTCTTTTTGCTTCTCAATAGGAAGGTCTTCATAACTAATGATTTTCTCCAATTCAAAACCTTCATTCCATTTGAACTCTATGATATAATTATCCTCCGACCAAGTGAGATTAGAGCTAAAACCTTTCTTGGTAAAATCGGTATAAAAATGTGCGTTATTCTCTTGCTGGGCTTTACTTACAAACCCTGAAAACATAACAATACCAGAAAATACCATTGCCAAATAGCCTATTTTTTGGAACCATTTGGTACTTATTTTTGGTAAAATCACTTTCATTACAAATGATGAAAGCAACGCAGCTATGGCTACGGCAACACCTATTTTCAGAACTGATAGTGTGAAAAGCCCAAAATTGATATACAAAATAATTTTAACGATATGCAATAAAACCTCGTTGGCCGC
>JAUNHO010000308.1 GCA_030523905.1 Bergeyella zoohelcum | reverse complement strand
ATACAATTTAGCAATAAATCCTAAACGACTAATCCTACAATTCATAATCCGCTATTTATGAAAAAAGCCATCATATCCGCCATATTCATAGGAATAACTGGACAAGCACAAACCAAAAAAGACAGCACAAGGCAGATAGAAGAAGTGAAAATCTCTGCCCTGATAAAAAAACAACTCAAAAATGATCTGAAAGTCTCCGTTTCGGTAGATGAGTATTTGGCATCGGTGGAAAATATTTCTTTCATCAAAAGAGGAGCGTACGCTTGGGAGCCACTGCTGAATAATATGAGTACCGAACGCTCCGTAATCACCATTGATGGAATGCACATCTTTGGGGCTTGTACCGATAAAATGGACCCCGTGAGTAGTTATGTAGAATCTAATAATCTGGCAGGAGTAGAGGTATCATCTGGGCAACAAGGCGGAATGAACGGAGCGACCATTGCAGGAAGCATAGACCTGAAACGCCGTAAAGTCCCCTTCTCCGATGAGACCAAAATAGGTGGCTCTTATCAAAGTATTTTTGAGTTCAACAACCAGCAAACCTCTCACCTAGGCGACCTCTATTTCTCTAATAAAAAATGGGCTGCAGACGCTTCCATAGGCTACCGAATGGCAAAAAACTACACCGATGGCAGTGGCAATGAAGTAAAGCACTCGCAGTTCAATAAACTCAATACCTCTATGGGTATGAGCTACAAGATGTCGCCACTATCTTCGGTGCGAATAGATGCTATTTTTGATATGGCAAAAGATGTGGGCTACCCTGCCCTTCCGATGGATTTATGGCTTTCCAGAGCGTTGATTACCTCGGCTTCGTACAAGCAATTATTCCTTAATAGTTGGGCGAAAGCTTGGGAAACCAAAGCCTATTTCAACACCATAGAGCATTATATGGACGATACCACTCGCCCCGAAAACCTCGTGCATATGGATATGCCAGGCTGGAGTACCACCTACGGGCTGACCTCCAAACTGAGCCTCAGCAAAGGTAAATACCGCTCGGAAATACAGCTAAATACCTACCAAAACGAGTCCATATCTGAAATGACGATGTACCCACAAGACCGAAACCGAAAACTAATGTTTGCCTTCTCTTGGCCATATGTAACGACCCAATTTTTAGGCGTTTCGGCAGAAAACCAATGGGAATTTTCAGACCGAGCGAGATTATCCGTAGGCGGTGGGGTTAATTGGCATTACAACTATTCTAAATACGCAGAATTTAACCGAATTTTTCACCCTAATTCCTCGCAAGAGAAAACGCGTATCTTGCCCAGTCTGCACTCTACTTATTATTTAGACATTGATGATTTTAGTTTCAGTCTAGGGCTTGGATATGGGCATAGAGCTCCTTCGGTTTCAGAGGGTTATGGCTATTATATTTACAATAGTTTTGACCGATACGACTACATCGGCAACCCTGATTTGAAGAACGAAATCTCCTACGAGTCTAATCTATCCATCGGCTATAAAAAAGAAAATCTATCCGTGGAGCTGAAAGGCAATTATTTCCATATAGATAATTATATCATTGGAAAAATTCTCAATGTCGGTAGCCCTATGAACTACCAATCTACTGGCGTGAAAGGCTACACTTCGCTGGATTTTGCCAAGCTGTACAATCTTTCTTTCAATTTCAAATATGATTTTGCCGAAAATTGGCAGTGGAAA
>JAUNHO010000307.1 GCA_030523905.1 Bergeyella zoohelcum | reverse complement strand
TCCTTATCTACCTCAAAGAAAGTGAATTTGTCCAAAATCTCTATATCTCCCACATCTGGGCGTTTTTTTGCTTTTTTCGTTGCCTTGTTGATGACATCAAGCATATCTACCTTTTTCAGCTGGTCTCGCTTACCAAGATTGAAGAAGAAACGCACCATATTTTCATTTTTTCTGCGTTTTCCACCTCTGCCTCTTCCCTCTCTATCGCCTCTTCTTCGGTCTCTTCGGCTCGGTGCAATATCCTTTTCATCAGTCAGTTTTTCGGCTCTCAAATCCTTTCTATCCTTGTAGTACAACGCCATATCTTTCAATTGGAATTGTAGTAACTGATGCACCAATTCTTCCTTCGTAAAATGAGATAAATCTGGGATAAGGCTATCATCAAAATCAAAGAAATCTTCGTGCTGGGTAAATAAATTTTCAAACACACCTGCCACCTGAGCTTTGATAATATCATCTCCCGTAGGAACTTGTTTTTCAGTGATTTCTATCTTGGTCTGTGCTTTTATTTGTTTTAGTTTTCGGGTTTCTTCTGGTTTTATTAGTGCCATAGAAATCCCATCTCTACCTGCACGCCCCGTTCTACCACTTCTATGCACGAAAACCTCTGGGTCATCTGGAAGAGAATAATGGATAACATGCGTGAGGGAATCTACATCTAGCCCTCTGGCAGCCACATCAGTAGCGACAAGAATCTGAAGATTCTTCAGTCTAAATTTCTTCATCACGGTGTCTCTCTGTGCCTGTGAAAGGTCTCCGTGAAGGGAGTCTGCCGAGAAGCCATTTTGCATTAGGAAATCTGCCACATCTTGGGTTTCCATTCTTGTACGGCAGAAAATAATAGAATACAAATTCGGATTAGCATCTATCAAGCGTTTCAGAGCTTCTTTCTTCTGGCGATAGCCCACTACATAATATTCGTGGGTAATGTTCTTCTTCACTGCATTGATGGAGCCTACCGATATTTTATGCGGTTTTGTAAGGTAATTTTTAGAGATTTTCTCCACCTCCTTATTCATCGTAGCAGAGAAAAGTAGCGTTTGTTTCACCTCTGGCGTTTCGCTCAAAATGGTCTCCAAATCATCTTTGAAGCCCATAGAAAGCATCTCATCTGCCTCATCTAAAACCAACCAATGGATTTGCGAAAAGTCTAGTGCCTTCCTACCAATAAGGTCTATCACACGCCCTGGCGTTCCCACGATAATCTGGGGTTTATCTTTCAAAGAGCGTATCTGCTCCACGATGCTACTTCCACCATAGACCGCTGTGGTTTTGATATTTGGGAGGTATTTTGTGTAATTTTTGATGTCTTTCGCTATCTGCAAACAAAGCTCACGCGTAGGGCAAAGCACCAATAACTGAATTTTTCGGCTAGAATCATCTATCATATCCAAAATAGGAAGAGAGAACGCTGCCGTTTTGCCCGTACCTGTTGCCGCTAATGCGATAAGGTCTCGCAAATCTGTTTGTATAAAAGGGATTGTCTGTTTTTGGATTTCTGTTGGCTGTTCGTAGCCCAATTCACCAATTGCCTTCAACACTTCAGGACTTAAATTGGATTCTGAAAATAAGTTCATTAAATACTATAAAAAATTTCTGCAAAGATACATTTTTTTTGATAATGAGCATTATAAATATGGAAATTAAAGTATTTTTTGCCATCTAATACCTTTTTTATATAT
>JAUNHO010000306.1:795-1688 GCA_030523905.1 Bergeyella zoohelcum | reverse complement strand
ATGCTCCAAATGGTATTTGCACTGCTCTATTTTCCCTTCAAGAGCGGCAATGTTTTCTAATGCCTTATCCCTATCATAACGAGAAATACGCATAAATGGAAGCTCCGTAAGGCGGATAATATCTTCCGTTTCTACGGCTCTTTTTAGGTTTTGGGTAAAGGGTTTCAGGGCTATATCTATGGCAGAATAAACCTCTTCTTTGCTCGTTCGCCCTTTTATTTCTTGGTAAATTTCATTCTCTATGAAGATTTTTTCCAATGATGCAAAATGCCACTTGTCTTCCAGCTCGCCCAGTTCTATTTCTAGTTCCTTTTTCAGAAGCGAAACCGTATGGTCGGTATTCATTTTCAAGATTTGTGAAACGGAAAGAAACATCGGTTTATCTCCCACAATGACACAAGCATTTGGCGAAATGGAAACCTGGCAATCCGTAAAGGCATAAAGAGCATCGATGGTTCTATCTGGCGAAACATCATTATGAAGATGAATGAGAATCTCCACCTGATCGGAGGTATTATCCTCTATTTTCTTGATTTTTATTTTACCTTTTTCTGTGGCTTTTACGATGCTATCTATCAGCTCTCCTGTGTTTTTAGAAAAAGGCAATTCGGTTATAGAAAGTGTATTTTTATCCTTTTGTACTATCCTTGCCCTTACGCGTACTTTTCCACCGCGTTCGCCGTCATTATACTCGGAAACATCTAACAAACCTGCCGTGAGAAAATCTGGAAAAATCTGGAATGATTTCCCTTTAAGATAAGCAATGGACGCGTTGATTAATTCATTAAAATTATGCGGAAGAATCTTCGTAGAAAGCCCCACGCCAATCCCCTCCACGCCTTGTGCCAAAAGCAACGGAAACTTCACAGGAAGGTCTATCGGCTCATTGTTTC
>JAUNHO010000306.1:0-785 GCA_030523905.1 Bergeyella zoohelcum | reverse complement strand
TACCATCATAAGACTTCACCCATTCGGTTGTTTTAGGGTTAAAAACCACCTCCAAAGCAAATGGCGTAAGCCTTGCTTCTATATATCTCGCCGCTGCTGCCGAGTCTCCTGTGTAGATATTCCCCCAGTTCCCTTGGGTGTCTATGAGAAGCTCTTTCTGCCCTATTTGTACCATAGCATCGGTAATGGAGGCATCGCCGTGTGGGTGGTATTTCATAGTATTTCCCACGATGTTTGCAACCTTGTTGTACCTACCATCTTCCAGCTCTCTCATAGAGTGCATTATACGCCTCTGAACGGGTTTGAAACCATCATAAACAGAAGGAATAGCCCTGTCTAAAATCACATAAGAGGCATAGTCTAAAAACCAATTTCTATATAATCCTGAAACTTTTTTCAGGGTCTCTTCTTGTGGCTGATTATATTGTTCTTCCATTGTTCATTTTTTTAGTTAGCGAATATTTCATCGCACTTTTTAGGGAAAACTCCCCTTATTCTTACACATTGACAAATAAAGCGAATTTAGCGAGTTTTATTTCCTTTTAATCTTTTTTAATAATCAAAAGCTCTTAAACCCATAAAACCCACTAAAAACCTTATTAAATAAAAGGTTTTACCCCTGATTTACCCCCCCCGAATTGCACGAAGTAAAGATTGTCTCAAATCTGTTGTTTCCTTTCCTGAAAGATACGAAATATCATACTTCAAAACAATATCGCCTTTCTTTCCTTTTATGGTAACGAATAACCTTTTGAATATCAATCCATTTACAATATCAAAAGACT
>JAUNHO010000305.1 GCA_030523905.1 Bergeyella zoohelcum | reverse complement strand
TGTTTTTGGTAGAGATTACAAAATTCCGTCATTCAAAACCATTGAAGTTACCGCCGAAGAGCTTACGCCTTACTTGGGGACTTACGCTTCGGAGCGTATTCCGCTGAAAATTACCATAACCAGCAAAGGGAACAAGTTATTTGCCCAAGCCACCGACCAACCAGAGTTTGAAATGCAAGCCACCGACAAGCATACCTTTCAATTTACTCCCGCTGGTATAGAAATTGTCTTCAACCCCGATAAAAACGAAATGCTTTTGAAACAAAGCGGAGCAAAAATTCCGTTTAAGAAAGAGAAGTAGAGGGAGTTGTGGGGGAAAGGTGGAGAAACTCAATCTTTATAATGAATTAGGTAGTGAAAAAGAAGAAAAATAATACAAATCATCTACAAAATGCAAAAAAAATCACTTTTTGAAACAATAAAATCCTTTAATAAAACCTTTTGGCTCGCCAGTTTTATGGAACTGATGGAACGCTGGGCGTGGTATGGTATTTTTGGGCTATTTGGGCTGTATTTAGTGGGTTCTACCAGCGAGGGAGCCTTGGGATTCAACCATATTCAGAAGGGAAATATTATGGCAAATGTTACCGCCATTCTTTATCTTTTGCCAGTGTTTTTTGGGGTCATTGCCGACCGCATCGGCTACAAATTATCCCTTACCATTGCCTATATCATTATGATTTTGGGCTATTATCTGATAGGCGAGGTCAGCACCTACTGGTCTATGTATATGGTCTTCTTGATGGTGGCAATTGGGGCTGCGTTTTTCAAGCCTGTGGCATCGGCTATTGTAGCAAGAAACACCGATGAAAGCACAGGGACAATGGGCTTCGGTATCTTTTATATGATGGTGAATATTGGTGGTTTCGTAGGCCCTGCGATGTCCTCCGCATTGAGAACCGAGTTCGGCTGGAAAATTATTTTCATTCAGGCAGCCGTAGTCATTGGGATTAATCTTCTCACGCTTCTCATCTTCTTCAAAGAACCGAAAGTGGAACGCCCAAAAGAACCGATTTTCACGGCGTTGAAACATTCTGTTTTGAATATCATTGAGGCATTAAAGGACAAAAGATTACTCATTTTGTTGCTTCTAATGATTGGATTTTGGACGATGTTCAACCAACTTTTCTACACCCTACCGAATTTCATTGAAGATTGGGTCAATTCTGAAACCATTGCCTTTTGGTTGAATGAAAACCTGCCAATTATTGGCAATTTGGTTACTCAAAACGGGCAAGTAAAACCCGAGTGGTTCACCAATATTGATGCCCTGATGATTATTCTTTTTCAGGTCTTTATTTCTAATTTCGTGGTGAGAATGTCGCACCTTTCCGCAATGATTCGTGGGGCTATTATTGCTGGGATTGGCGTGGGGCTTACTTTCTATACGCATCAGGTAATTTTTACCATTATCGGTACTATGATTTTCGCCATCGGTGAGATGATGAGCAGCCCTACTTTATCTTCTTTCATCGCTTTGATTACCCCAAAAGGCAAGGAAGGTCTGTATCAAGGGACTTACTTTTTGCCTGTGGCGGCTGGGAATTTTTTCACTGGTTTTATCGCTGGGGATTTGTATCAAAAATGGTCGGACAAACTCTCTTTGCTCCAAACTGAAATGACGAAACGAAATATAGTAATGCCCGAAGTGGTGAGCCGTGAGCAGTTTATAGAGCAAGGTTCAAAGGCATTGGG
>JAUNHO010000304.1 GCA_030523905.1 Bergeyella zoohelcum | reverse complement strand
ATGGTTTATTTTCATTGCTTACATATTCCATATCTTCCAAAAGTCTTTGCCATTGGTTTTCTCCCCATACATAAGCTCTTTGGAAAAAAGGGATTTCTAAAATTCTATTTCCATTAAAAATATCGTTAATTGTCTTTTTTCCTGCTTCCATTTTATTATTTTAATTTTCTTACACTTTCAACTCCGCTTCCAGACCTATCAAATCCTTGTATTTATCGATGATGGGCTGGGCTTCGTTTTTGATGAAATCTTCGGTTTGTTTTGGAGCAAAACCTACAAAATTCTTAGGGTCAAGGACTTCCGTAAGTTTAGATTTATCTAATTTTAGGGAAGAATCGTTCATAATTCGCTCTATGAGGTCGTTTTCCTTGCCTTCCATTTTCACTTTTTTACTCGCCTCCATAGAATGTATGCGGATAGTTTCGTGAATTTCTTGGCGGTCGCCCCCAGCTTTTACCTCTTCCATTATGATATATTCGGTTGCCATAAACGGAAGCTCGTCCATTATATGCTTGTTGATACGGTTTTCATAGACCACAAGTCCGTTCATTATATTGTTCCAAATCAGTAGGATAGCATCTACGGCAAGGAAAGCCTGTGGAATGGTAAGTCGTTTGTTGGCAGAGTCGTCCAGAGTTCTTTCAAACCACTGTGTAGCCGCCACCATAGCCGAACTGGAAGAAAGCGACATCACGAATTTTGCCAAAGCCCCGATTCTCTCCGAACGCATTGGATTTCGCTTGTAAGCCATTGCCGATGAGCCAATTTGGTCTTTTTCAAACGGCTCCTCTATCTCTTTTAAGTTTTGAAGAAGCCTTAAATCATTGGTGAATTTATGTGCCGATTGAGCGATATTTGAGAGTAAAGAAACCACTTTTGCATCTATTTTTCTGTCGTAAGTTTGCCCAGAAACGCCAAAAACTTTCTCAAAGCCAAATCGTCTAGAAAGCTCTTTATCAAGGGTTTTTACCTTTTCGTAATCGCCATTGAAGAGTTCTAGGAAACTCGCCGCCGTTCCCGTAGTGCCTTTTACACCTCTAAATCTTAAAGTTTCTAGGAAAAATTCCAGTTCCTCAAAGTCTAAAATCAAAGACTGAAGCCAAAGTGTAGCCCTTTTGCCCACGGTGGTAAGCTGTGCAGGCTGGAAATGTGTAAAGCCGAGCGTAGGCATATCCTTGTATTTCAGGGCAAAATCGGAAAGATTTTTGATAACATTCACGAGTTTTTTTCTCAAAATCAAGAGTCCGTCTCGCATTTGGATAAGGTCTGTATTATCGCCCACGAAAGCAGAAGTCGCCCCAAGGTGAATGATGGGTTTTGCCAGTGGAGCCACATCGCCATAGGTATGCACATGTGCCATTACATCGTGGCGGAAGCGTTTTTCGTACTCGGCAGCCTTGGTGTAGTCTATATTGGTGGCGTTGTCTTTTAACTGCTGGATTTGCTCATCGGAAATGTCCAGACCTAGGTCTTTTTCTATCTCGGCAAGGGCAATCCAAAGTTTTCGCCAGTTTTGAAATTTATTATCGTGTGAAAAATTAAACAACATCTCCGAGCTGGAATATCGCTCTTCTAGTGGGTTTTTGTAAGTGTTCATTCAAGTAAAATTTTCAGTTGCCCCAAAAATACGAAAAAAATCGGAGTAGGGAAAAGAAAAATGCGAAAGTTGAAAATAATGCGGTTTTTTGGAGAAGATTTTTGAAC
>JAUNHO010000303.1 GCA_030523905.1 Bergeyella zoohelcum | reverse complement strand
ACTTGCCCCAATCTCATTTCTATCTCGGCAGAACCATACTCCAAATCGTATTTTTCGGAGACCAAAGGCGGTGGCAATTTCCCTTTTTTACGAATTAATACAAACGGAACGCCCAACGCCACAGCAATCGCAATACCGAAAAGATAGCCACGGCTCTCTATACCGCAGACCACATCTACTTTGCCTTTGCTAAACGCCACCAAATCGGCTATGACTTCCTCATATAATTTGGGATTGAGAAAAATCGGTGTAATGTCCTTAAACTGAATCCCTTCCTTCGGAAAATCAGGGATATTGAGTATGGTTTCTTCTAATTGTTGAATTAATTCTTTCGTTGCCATAATAAGTTTTTAGTTGGTTATTAATTGATTCTATAAGTTGATATTTTCCAATCTCCATTAATGTTTTTCAGCCCAAAAGTTACATTCAGAGCGGTGGTTTTCCCAGAGTTATCAGTTACCTCATAGGTAGCATTCACACTTGCCGAATTGGCACTACTAGAAGCCGTATAAATAGTTTTCACACTGATGTTTTTCACACTTCCAAAGCCTGTATTGGCATTAGAAAACGCCTCGTAAGAACTCCAATTTGGGTTATACGAAACCTCGTAAGCCCCCTTGAAGTTTTGTGCATTCAGCTGATTGAGAAATCTATTCACCGTAGATTTTGGGTCGGAAGTTGGTTTCGTTTCTGTATCGGTTTCATCTGGATTTTCGCCCTCTTCCATATCAAGGTTTTCCTGTGGTACTTCTATGCTTTGTTTCAGCACCAAAGGACTAACCGCCACGCCTATCTTGGACATTTTGTGCGTCTTATTCGTGGTTTTTACAGAAACCGATATATCTATCAGCCCATCTACTACTCGCTCGGCTGGTATGTTCGCCAACTTTATTGCAAAGCCCTTGAAATCATTGTCTTGCATTAGGTTTTTAGCCGTCCAAATCTTTGTTCCATTGCTGAAAACCTCCAAAATGGTTTCCAACGCCGCCCCCGAAAACGCTATATTTCCGCCTTTGCTATCCACCAAACGAGGCACTACCTGTATCACTTTTGCACCAAGAATTGAGTCCTTTTGCATCTCAATGGTTGTCAGACGAAGCGAAGCGGCTTTGATGTCATTTGGGTCAAATTCCGTAGCTTCCTCACTACCGAAAATGTTCATTTCCCCTAGCGATGGCGGCCCTACACTCGTCCATTCTATCCCATTCTCTTGTGCAACTTTGTCAGCTAGGGCCAGGATTTGTGGAACTTTCATTCCGTTAATGAGCTTTCCTAACGAGGCAATTCTCTGCACATCAGTTTCCCCATCTACGCCGAAGGTTTTCAATACATAAAGAGCTTCATTGAATTTTACCTGCTCCAAAGTGGGAAGTTGCGATGTCATATCGTTGATACTCGCTTGAAAAGTCTTTGTATTCGTGGCATCTACCGTATCTTTTTTGCAAGACACCAATGCGATAAAAAGGATAAATAATAAGTAAAATCGTTTCATAATTTGATTTTTATATTCAAAGATTTATATTTTTTCGTCCGTTGTATTGGGGCTTTTTCATTCTTGTTAAAGGCTTTCCCATTCGCTCCTTACTACCTATTTTTCTTTTCCTCTTGATGAAAAAATAAAAAGCAAAGTATCGTTTGGGAAAAAGCTCGCCTACTTTTAGTAAAAACCTCGCCACCTTTTCGGAAAAGCTCGCCTGCTTTTTGAAAA
>JAUNHO010000011.1:12720-13226 GCA_030523905.1 Bergeyella zoohelcum | reverse complement strand
TAAAAAAGCTCCTCTATATGATTAAAAAGCTGGTTTTATTGCTCGTAGTCCTTATTGAAACGAGGTTACATCCAGTATCCACCACTTTCGGCATCTCCTGTTGCGTCAAGATAAAATTCGTTTTCGGCATCTTCTTCGGAGATATTATAATACTGAGACAAATCTTTGAACCATTGACTTTCGCCATCATTGTTGCCAATAACCACAAACGGCACCTCTATCAGCAAATCCGTAGTACCAGTAGTTAGGATTCGGAGAGATGGATTATTCGCAGGAGAAGTCTGCCCGTTGCTATCATATTTAGAGGTATAAAGATGGGAAAGACGAAGTTCCATATTAAACTTCACGCCATATTTCTTAAAGAAAAAATAGCCTTTCAGTCCCAGTGGGTCGTCTAATACTTTTGCTCCCTCTTTTTTATACATTTTATTCTCTGGGGCTGTATCGCGGTAGGTATATTCATACAAATCGGTGATGAACTGGTTAGACTCCTGTATTTTTGCCCC
>JAUNHO010000011.1:0-12710 GCA_030523905.1 Bergeyella zoohelcum | reverse complement strand
CAGTGAAAAGATCGCTATAACTTTTTGTAGTGAAAAAATGCTGGTGAATAGGTCGCATCTCTGGCGTTACAAACTCGTGGTTCATTCGCTCACCTTTTTTATTGTAATAAACGATTTCCATAGCGTATCTCGCTCCATTCAGAGAGTTACCTTGTTCATCTACGGTAGTTTGCGTTTCAAAAGGGTGGTCAGAGTCTTTCAGTACTTCCACTTCTTTATAGTTGTCTTTTTCGCCCTCTACCAATACATTTTTTCGTACCCTTACTAGGTTGCCATTTTCGTCTCGTGTGATGGTCAGGATTTGTTTTTTTGGTAAAACTTTCCCGTTGATATACATCGGATTTGCGTGAAATTCCTTTCCGTGAAGATGCCCTTCGTATAGAATGATTTCCACCTTTCCCCATTCATCGTGTCCTTTGTCTTTGGTCTCGTTGATAGGGGCAACAGGCTCATCATCTCGGTTACAAGATTGAAGGCTAAATAAGGTAAAAAACATTATTGCCAATGCTATGATTTTATTTGAAAATAAATGATTCATTTTTTTTGAATTTTAATAGTTAAATTGAACTAAATTTGATTAAATAATTAAAAATTAAACTGCGTTTTCAGCTGAATATCAAGACCTTTTCCGTGTATGAAATATCGGAATCTGTCCATATAATTTTTATAAAGCGTATTCGTAAAGTTTTCCACACCGAAAACAAAATTCACAGATTTTCCTGCCGTATATTGCCAATTTGCACCCAGTTTCGCCCCAAACAAATGATAACCATCGGGAGAATCTGCCGTTAAATCAAAAGCAGGGTCAAAACGATTTTGCTTGGCATTATACTGATGCTCTATTTTCAGATAAAACCCCTTGAAAACTCGGCTCGGAATATCCCATTTCAGGCTTTCATTCAAGCGAAGCGGTGGTATCTGCGGTAGGTAGCCTCCATTGGTTTTATCATTACCATAAACCACAGAAACATTCCCTTCATAAGACCAATTTTTAAGGAATCTAAACCTCAGCGAAGCATCTCCACCACGCAGAAAAGCATCATTCTGAACAAAACGAAATAACGCCGCAGGTCCTGAAAATAGATACACATAATCGTGAGTAGGAAGCGTATAAATAAAGCCTTTTATGGACTGAACGAACGCCGAAATTTCCACACCAAAATCAGACCGATTATAGGCTAATTTACTGGAAATCTTCAAGCCTTTTTCTGCATTTAGGTTTTTATCCCCAATGAAGAAAATCGGTTGCCCGTGCTGTTTTCCGTAGGCGTAGAGTTCGTATGGTTCTGGGGCTCTCCACGCAAAACCAAGATTAAGATGATAGTCTAGCGACTTGGTAATATGATAATTAAACCCAGCGTTATAAGAAAAACTCGTGAAATTTCTCTTATCTCCGTATAGATTTTCTAAAATATCATATCCCAAAGAGCTGATGTTTCTATAATCTGCTCTTGCTCCTGCTTCTACCAACCATTTTTTTCGCTCGTATTCTGCTGAAAAAAACGCTCCCCAATTATTCAAAACATAATTCGGAATGGCTGGTACTACGCCCGTTCCACCGATGTTCTCGTTCTCTTTTCTTTGGGTACTAATGCCCAATTGAGACCGAATACCATTGGGAAATCTCCCATTCCAAAGCCCTTCTACAAAATAGCTATTCAGTTTTGTATGCTGGGTAGGAATGACCGACCTATCCAGTCGCCGTCTATCAAACTCCTGCCTGTGATTATATTGGTAGCTGTACAATAGACTAAAATTATGATTTTCATTAAGTTGAAAACGCGTTTCTCCTTTCACAAAATAATGTTTCACCTCTTGTTTTGGGGCTTCAAAATCATATGAGAACCCCTTGGAAACGAGTGGTCTTCCCAGTGAAATACGCAGCTCTAAATCCTCCACATTGCCCACCGCAGCACCATAGTAAATTCCGCTTTCGTTTTGATAAAAACTTCCATAGAGACTGCTCTTCCATCTATCGGAACGGAAACCTATTTCACCAGAATAAGCCAAGATTTTAGTCCCAGTATTATTGATGAAATAATCCCTCGTTTGGTAATCTCCACTACGCGAATAAGTTCCGCTGGTACGCCACGCCCAGTTTTGTTTTTTGCCAAAACTACCTTCTAGATAGGCATTGGTAGTGGTTTGCCCTGCGTTAGAATTTCCTGCAATAGAGACCGCCCCACCGATTTTTCTATCAAAATTAAGCCCCAATGGTGCTACCATAATCACACCTCCCAAAGCACCTGCTCCGTAGCGAACGCCCTTCGCCCCTTTGATGATTTTAATGCTTTGGGAAATCCCCAAATCTATCTCTGGAGCGTGGTCGTCTGACCAGTCTTGGCTTTCCAATCTCACTCCTGCATTTAGGATAAGGATACGCATATTTGCTAGTCCCTCTATCACGGGTTTTGCTACCGTAGAGCCTGTTTGCCTCATACTGAGACCTGCCTCTTTGCTCAGAAATTCGGCGAGGTTTTTACCCGTATTTTCGGTGATTTTTTCCTTGGAAATTCTTATGAGGTTATCGGCAGTTGGTGTATTTTTCTTCACGAAAACCGTGTCTATATCCTTCGTTTTTTCTTGCTGAGAATATAGCGAACCAGCTATGCACATTGCTGTACATAATAGGGTTTTATGCTTCATAAAAACTTTCAGATGAATTAAAATAAATCTACGAAATGATAGATGATAACCACAAAAAAGATAATCCCCAATTTGTGAAATTCGGATATATATAAGGTTAGTTTTTAGTTTTATGGATTAAAAGGTAATTACTAATGATGAAACATTAATAATTATGAATTTCCATTGAGATTTTACAATGGTTTATCATCTATCAAAAAATGTTTTTAGGCATTGGCTGGTGGCCCACGAAGCTGGTGGGTATAGATGATTTTTGTAGGGACAGAATAGCCCTTTTTATAGAAATTAGATGAATAATAAAATTCTGAAAACTCTATCCGAATGACCTCTGGGCTAAAAAACTGATTCCCCAGAGATGATAGAAATACACAATCGCAATGCTGATGCTCTACCTGAAAATGAGCCGTATGCTCACAATCCTGATGCTCCTCTTCCTCGTGTGTAAGGGCGTGATGCTCGTGGTTGTGTTCCAAATAATGTGGCAGAACCACACCAGCATTGGTAACGGCTACCAGCACCACCAAAACGGCAATGTAAGAAAATATTTGCTTGATATGTTTCCGAAGATTCATCACGATTAGGGGTGCAAAAATAATATTTTTATCCTAAAAAGCAAAAACGAAATACTCCCCAAGTGGTTCAAAACTGATAATTATGGGTTTAGAACTGATATTTTGGGGTTCGGAACCGATAATTATGGGTTCGGAACTGATATTCTACCATTTCAGAACTGCAAAAAAAGAGTTACGAACCGATATTTTAGGGTTCGCAACTCGTTTTTACCATTGTTTTAGTCCATTTAGACCTGTCCTTCACCCTCTTTTATGGGTTCCGTAGGCGTTTCTTTCTGTTTTTTAGACTTTGAGAAGAACTGAAAAAGAATGTCGTAGATGGTTTTGATACCTGGCACATTCTCGGTTTTTAGGAACTTTACATTTTTATAGAAAGTGAGAGCGTTATAATAATTGTCGTGGTCTAGTAGGACTTTGGTATCCGAGAGCTGCTCGGTAATGTATTTGAGGCGTTGTAGCCTTGTTTCAATCTGATTACGAGCGGTGAAATCTTTATCAAACTCCGTTTTATCTAAAAACGAAGGCACATACTGCGGATATTGCTCCATCAGTTCCTTGGATTTATTCACAAACAACTTGTTTTGCTCTGCGATGCTTCCGTATTGCTGGCGTTCCGCAGGGGTAAGGTTGATGGTTTTTCCTCTCAAAACGCCCTCAATAGATTTAAGAGCCTCGTCTATTCTTTCTAGTTCGTCATTGGTAAAGGTTACCTGTATTAAATTTTCAAATGCCATAACTATAATATTTTTGATTTAACTCCTCCAAAGATATAATTTTTTTTTCAAGATGAGTAAAAAAAGAAATGAGAGACCATTTTTTAAGTGGTATTTCTGGGTATTTGGTAGGCTAAGAGATGGGTATTTGGCATTTACAAACAATAAATGACATAATAAAATCCGTAATATTTTGGTGTTTTTTTGTATAAAATGCAATCTAACTTCTACCTAACAATAGCTATTAAGTTACTGATTAATAACGAATAAGATAATAATTTAACAAAATTTTAATATTTAACTTTTAGTTAATTTTGTGATTATATTTTCTTTATTATCTTTGTCGCGTAAAAAAGAGATTTAACTTATATTCAATATGTATTCTAATTCTTTAAGAAAACAGATTCTTACTGCGGTTGTAACGCTATCAACTGCAAGCGTTTATTACGCACAATCTAGCGACTCTTTGTCTAAGGAAAAAGACATAGAAACAGTAATCCTAACAGGTGTGGCAGACATCGCCAAAGATAGAAAGACCCCTGTGGCAGTTTCTACCATAAAAGAAGCACAGATTGTGGAAAAACTAGGAAACCAAGAGTTCCCTGAAATCCTAAATACCACGCCATCTGTGTATGCGACCAAGTCTGGTGGTGGTTTCGGAGATGCCAGAATTAACATCAGAGGTTTCGAGAGCGAGAATATAGCCGTGATGGTGAATGGTATGCCTGTGAATGATATGGAAAATTCCCGAGTGTATTGGTCTAACTGGGCAGGTATCTCCGATGTGGCTTCTGCAATGCAGGTACAGAGAGGTCTTGGGTCTTCCAAATTGGCTATTTCTTCCATCGGAGGAACCATCAATATCCTTACGAGAGCTGCCGACAAGAAAGAAGGAGGAGTACTGAGCCTTACGGTAGCGAATAATGACTATCACAAATCGTTGTTTGCTTATAATACTGGTAAATCTTCCAAGGGTTGGTCGGCTTCGTTATTGTTCGGAAGAACCGCAGGAGCGATGTACGCTGATGCTACGGAGTTTGAAGGGTACAACTACTATTTTGCATTAGGTTATCAACCGAATAACAAGCACGATTTCCAAATTACTTTCACTGGTGCTCCGCAATGGCACGAGCAGAGAAGAAACCAAATCACCATCGCTGATTATTTGAAATATGGTGAAAATGGTAATCCGAATAGAAAATATAACTCCGACTGGGGGTATCTTAATGGGGAAAGATATGCTTGGGCAGTGAATTTCTATCACAAACCAGTAGGAATGTTCAACTGGAACTGGAATATCAATGAAAATAACAAACTAGCAACCGTACTTTATGGCTCTTGGGGTCGTGGCGGTGGCGGTGGAAACCCTATGACAGGGACAGGAGGTGCAGGTAACTTCGCTTCTTATAGAACCGCAGATGGTTTGCTTGATATAGATAAGATGTATGCAGCGAATTTGGCAAGTCCTACGAATGCTAAAATGCTAAGAAGAGCAGGTATCAACCAGCACGACTGGTATGGTTTCTTGACCAACTTTACTCATAAAATAGATTCTAACTGGAATTTTTCAGTAGGTCTCGATGGTAGATATTATAAAGGCTATCACTATGAGATTCTTACCGACTTATTAGGAGCTTCTTACTATGCTGATAGCAATAATAAAAATGTAGGAACAACCCAAATAAAAGATGTCTATAATACGGAAATCTACTGGAATCCTTTCGCTAAAAAGAACCATACAAAAATCAATTATGATTATGATGGCGAAGTGCTTTGGGGAGGTGTATTTGGGCAATTAGAATACTCTAATGACAATCTCTCTGCATTCGTTCAAGGGGCAGCGTCTAACCAAGCATTCCAAAGAATAGATCGTTTCTTGAAAGAAGGAACTTTGGCAATAGCATCTGACCCTAAGTCTGCAATGAAAACCAAAACAGGTTTCAAAAATATGTTTGGATACAATGTAAAAGGTGGTCTTAACTATAATATTGATGAAAACCACAATGTTTTTGGTAATGTTGGCTACTACGAAAAACAGCCTTTCTTTACAGCAGTTTATCCTGGTTATAGAAATTATCTTAACGAAAATCTTACCAATGAAAAAATCTTCGGTGCAGAATTAGGTTACAGCTATCGTTCAGACATCTTTGATGCTAATCTGAACTTGTATAGAACTTCTTGGAAGGATAGATATTTAAGAACAACATCTTCATTTATCAACTATCGTAGCCCTAATCCTAGTACTACAACAGGATATGACAACATCACAGGGATTGCTCACTTGTTTGGGGTACAAGAAATCCACCAAGGGATAGAAGTAGATGCAGAAGCAAAACCTGCAAAATACCTTACGATTAGAGGGGCTTTCTCCATCGCAGATTGGTATTACCAAGGCGATGTAACGGCAAGCTATTTTGATGAAAGTAATAACCCTATCGTGGATCAAACAGGTCAGCCAGTACAAGCAAAAACATTGTATCTTGATAATCTAAAAGTAGGAAACTCTGCACAGCTTACGGCGAGTTTAGGCTTTACATTAAAACCAGTAAAAGCCCTATCCATCAATGCTGATTGGAGATATGTAGATAAGTTATATTCTAGCATTAGCCCTACTTCATTTGATAAAAAAGACCATCAGGGAACTTTGCAATTACCTAGCTATAATCTATTTGATTTAGGTCTTTCTTATAAATTGAAACTCAACGAAAAGCAGTCTTTCACATTCAGAGGAAATGTCTATAACTTGTTTGATGCTTACTACATTGCAGAATCTAGAACCAACCTGCGTGCAGGCGATAGAGGAGCTACAGGCATCACTTATAAAGGGATAGACACGGGCAACCAAGTTTATTTCGGTTTTGGTAGAACTTGGTCGGCTTCATTGTCTTTCAATTTCTAAAAAATACCATATATTAACCCACAAAAAATCCTAATCTTTCTTTATAGATTAGGATTTTTTATATCTTTGTGCGAAATTTTTACAGATATGGAAAATATTATTTTACACGCTCACAGAGGCTTTGCGTATTTGGTTATTTTATTAGCCTTGTTATTCGTTATCAGTTTGTTGCTTACTATGTTTGGTTATTCTGGTAAAATCAGCAAATTTCTTCGCAAAACCTCACTTTTTACTATGATAATGTTCCACATTCAATTCTTGGTTGGTCTAGGAATGTTGTTCTTCCGTTCGCCATTTTTAGACATTATCGGAAGCCAAGGAATGGGAGCCATAATGAAAAATAGTGAGCTAAGATTCTCCTATATAGAACACCCTACAATGATGCTCGTAGCAGCGGTACTAATGACCATTGCTAATAAGAAAATAAAAACCAACGAAACCCTGAATTTCGGTATCGTTATTCTAGGGATTTTAGCCGTATTGGCATTCTTAAGCCGTTTCCCTTTTGATAAATTATTCGGCTAAAATGTTTTAATCCCAACTTTCAATAATAAAAACTCAATAGAATGAAAGTAGCAGTAGTAGGTGCCACAGGTATGGTGGGGCAAGTGATGCTAAAAGTATTAGAAGAAAGAAATTTCCCAGTTACGGAGCTCGTGCCAGTAGCTTCTGAGCGTTCGGTAGGGAAGAAAATCACTTTCAAAGGAAAGGAATATCCCATCGTTTCTATGCAGACAGCTGTGGAGATGAAGCCAGAAATAGCTCTTTTTTCCGCAGGAGGAAGCACCTCTTTGGAATGGGCTCCGAAGTTCACCGAGGTAGGCACCTTCGTGGTCGATAATTCTTCCGCTTGGCGTATGGACGCTACCAAAAAACTCGTAGTGCCAGAAATCAACGCTGATGTTCTCACGAAAGAAGATAAAATCATTGCCAATCCCAACTGCTCTACCATTCAGCTGGTGATGGCACTCTATCCGTTGCACCAAAAATATAAACTCAAAAGGGTGGTCGTTTCTACCTATCAGTCGGTTACAGGAACTGGAAAAGCGGCGGTAGATCAGCTCAACGCGGAAATCAACGGAGATGAAACCGCACCACGCGTTTATCCTTACGAAATCTTCAAAAATGCCTTGCCACAATGCGATGTTTTTGACGAGTACGATTACACCAAAGAAGAGCTAAAACTAATGCGTGAGCCGAAGAAAATAATGGGCGATGATTCTTTCAATCTTACGGCTACGGCGGTGCGAGTGCCTGTTCAGGGCGGTCATTCCGAGAGTGTGAATATAGAGTTTGAAAATGATTTTGACCTTGATGAGGTGAAAAAAATCCTTGCAGAAACCTCTGGCGTAGTGGTTCAAGATGATATAGCGAATAAAATATACCCAATGTGCCTCTATTCCGAAGGGAAAGATGAGGTGTTTGTGGGAAGAATCCGCCGTGATATTTCCCAGCCCAATACGCTCAACTGCTGGATTGTAGCCGATAATCTCCGCAAAGGTGCAGCAACCAACGCCGTACAAATTGCTGAATATTTGGTTAATAACAAATTGGTATAAAGTACTTTAAGGGTTTGAAATAAAAATCCTATAAAGCAAAAAAACAACCACGAGAAGGTTTTTCATTCCAAACGAAAAGCCTTCTCTTTTTATTTCCTGCCCATCGCTTCTAAAACCGATGCTTACAAAATTAAAACGAGTAAGCATCGGTTTGGAAACTTGTGCTTACAAGTTTTGGAACTTCTGCCCACCCGTTTCAGAAGCCGTTGGTAGAGACTTTTAGCCCTTACCCAAAAATTCATTCTCTTTATAGGCGAAAAAGCAATCACGATTGCTTACCTTTGCACCATCACGATTTTGGAGCGTTTCAAAATCGCGTTTTTTCGTTTTTATAAATTGAATTAATGAATTTGAAAACCATACAACAAAGCCTTCTGCCTCACCTTTTGAAAAGGAATTTTGGGGCGGAAATCTTCGCACAATTCAGCCAACATCAGCACCTCTTGGTGAAGGGATTTTCGGGGTCTGCTTCGTCCATTTTCGCCGCCGAGTTATTTCTTACCCAAAGAAAAAACATTCTCTATCTCCTTGACGATAGAGAAAATGCCCACTATACCACCACGGAAATAGAGGAAATGATAGGTAAGGAAAATGTGCTTTATTTCCCGCCATCGCTGGTAGAACCTTACCAAATTGAGAAAACGCAGAATGCCAACATCGTTTTGCGGACAGAAGTTTTGAACCGATTACACCTAGATAAATCCCCAAAAGTCATCATTGCTCATCACTCTGCTTTGTGCGAAAAGGTCTTGAAAAAGGAAGATTTCAAGGCGATTTCCCATACCATCAAAATAGGCGACCAGTTGGATTTTGACTTTACCGAAGAGTTGCTCCATCAGTTCCAATTCCAGCTCACGGATTTCGTTTCCGAGCCTGGTGAATTTGCCGTTCGCGGTGGGATTGTAGATGTGTTTTCCTATTCCAATGAGAAGCCTTATCGTATTTCGTTTTTTGGAAATGAGATAGAGAGCATCAAGACTTTTGACATTGAAACACAGCTTTCTGTGGAGAAAATAGAGGCGTTTCAGTTGGTTTCCAATATGAATTTTTCCGTGCAGGGCAGTCGTGTTCCGTTTTTTGATTTATTAACTAAAGACCAAAGCCTTATCATTACCCAAAACGCTTCGGTTTGTGCCAATGGCATCGCTGATTTTTATGCCAAAGCCGAGCGGAATTTTGAGAAATTGAGCAAAGAAATCAAGCACCAATCGCCCAATGAATTATTCATTTCCGATGAGATTTTTAAAGAGAATTTAAGCCAGTTTCAAAGTATTGATTTCAGTTCCCAGCCTTTATTAAAGGGGAAAGAAATCAACTTTAACCAATCGCCCCAACCAAGTTTTCATAAAAACTTTGAACTTCTTGCCCAAGATTTGAACGAGAAAAAAGCACAAGGCTACGAAACTTGGATTTCCTTTTCCAACGAAAAACAAAAGGAAAGATTGGAGGAGATATTAAAAACAATCTCAATGTCCAAGCCCCCTTTCCCCCAAAGGGGAGAACATCTCGAGCAAGAAAATGCTTCATTAGGCGAAACATTGGAAAAAGTCCCTTTTGGGGATTTAGGGGCTGGGATTGGGGCTAGTGCCTTCATCTCCTCTCTTCACGCAGGTTTTATAGACCACGAACTCAAAATTGCAGTCTATACCGACCACCAAATTTTTGACCGATACCAAAGATTTAAGGCAAAAAATACTTTTGCAAAATCCGAACAACTGACTCTGAAAGACCTGATGTCCCTGAAAGTGGGCGACTACATTACACACATAGATCACGGAATAGGAAAGTTTTTGGGGCTAGTAAAAGTCAATAATGATGGCAAAGTGCAGGAATGTTTCAAACTGACCTACAAAAATGGAGACTTGCTCTATGTGAGCATCCACGCTTTGCACAAAATTTCCAAATACAACGGACCAGATGGTAAGGAAATTAGCCTTTCTAAACTCGGTTCTCCTGCTTGGAAAAACCTAAAAAACAAGACCAAAGCCAAAGTAAAACAAATCGCTTTTGACCTGATAAAACTTTACGCAAAAAGAAAAACCGCCAAAGGTTTTGCCTTTACGCCTGATACATATCTTCAAAACGAATTGGAAGCCAGTTTCTTATACGAAGACACACCCGACCAAGAGAAAGCGACTGCCGATGTAAAAAAGGATATGGAGGCGGATACCATTATGGACAGACTCGTGTGTGGCGATGTAGGTTTTGGGAAAACAGAAGTGGCAATTCGGGCGGCGTTCAAGGCGGCTACCGATGGCAAACAAGTTGCGGTGCTGGTGCCAACTACCATTTTGGCGTTTCAGCATTATAGAAGTTTCAAGGAAAGGCTGAAAGATTTCCCTGTGAATATCTCCTACCTCAATCGCTTCCGAACGGCAAAGCAAAAAACAGAAACGCTGAACCAACTGAAAGACGGCAAACTAGACATCATCATTGGAACTCATCAATTGGTTTCGGACAAATTGAAATTCAAGGATTTAGGGCTTTTAATCATTGATGAAGAACATAAATTTGGCGTTTCGGTAAAGGATAAATTGAAGACATTGAAATCCAATATTGATACGCTTACCCTTACGGCAACTCCGATTCCGCGGACTTTGCAATTCTCTCTGATGGCAGCGAGGGATTTATCCGTTATTAAAACCCCTCCACCAAACCGCCAACCTGTGGAAACTCAGTTAATTGGCTTTGATGAAGAGACACTCCGCGATGCTGTTGCCTACGAACTTCAACGCGGTGGGCAGGTCTATTTCATCAATAATAGAATTGAAAACCTAAAAGAAATTGCAGGGCTGATTCAACGCCTTGTGCCAGACGCTCGTGTGATTACAGGACACGGACAAATGGAGGGCAAACAACTGGAAGAAAATATCCTTGATTTTATGGAAGGAAAATACGATGTGCTGGTCTCTACCACCATCGTGGAAAGCGGTGTAGATGTGCCGAATGCCAATACGATTTTCATCAATGATGCCCAAAAATTCGGTATGGCAGACCTCCACCAAATGCGTGGGCGTGTGGGACGAAGCAACCGAAAGGCGTTCTGCTACCTCATCACTCCGCCGTATGATATGATGACCAGCGATGCCCGAAAACGACTGGAAGCAATAGAGCAGTTCTCTGACCTTGGAAGCGGTTTCCAGATTGCGATGAAGGACTTGGAAATCCGTGGTGCTGGGGATTTATTGGGCGGTGAGCAGAGTGGTTTCATCAATGAAATGGGCTTTGATACTTATCAAAAAATAATGCAAGAAGCCTTGGAAGAACTCCAAAATGAGGAAGATTTTAGCCATTTATTTGAAAACGAGGAAGACCGCAAAAAACTCCTAAAATCTACCAAAGATGTGAATATTGATACCGATATGGAACTGATGCTCCCAGACCACTATGTGCAGAACACAACGGAACGGCTTAATCTTTACCAAAAATTGGCAGAAATCCCTAATAAAGAAGACCTTGATAAATTTGCGAATGAGCTAGAAGACCGCTTCGGAAAGCTACCAAAGGAGACCATCAATCTGCTAAAATCAGTAGAGATGAAGTGGCTCGCTGCGGAAATTGGCTTTGAGAAAATCGTGATAAAAGGAAATATTTTCCTTGGTTATTTCCCGAGCAATCCGCAGGATAGGTTCTACCAAAGTGAGAAATTTAGGAATATCATTGCCTATCTTACCCAAAATCCGCACGAGGCAAACCTAAAAGAAAAAGCCACCAAAGACGGCAACCAACTGATGATGAGAAAAGATAAAGTGGAAAGTGTAGAGGCGGTGAATGAATTATTGAAAAAGATATTGGAGTAATAAAAACGCTTTCAGATATAAAATTCTGAAAGCGTTTGAAAAATAATATTTATTCTTTCACTATTTTTTTTGTAATGATATTATTATTGGTAATTATTTTAGTGATATAAATACCCTTTGCTAAATCCGAAACTTGAAGATTGTCCTTTTGTACAACTTTTACTAGTTGCCCCATAGCATTGTAAATCTCTATTTTTTCTATTTTCGCAGTTGTATTAATAATCAAAGTATTTCTTACAGGATTTAGAATTTCTAAAAACTCTATATTCTTGGTATCTTGAATAGAAAGTTTAGGATAATTACAATTTTCATTATAAGACGCGGTAGAATCTTTTCTCCAAGCTCTGCTTGCTCTAAAATCTGAATCGGTTTGAATACAAGTAAGACTTGGGTTTTTAGTTGCATCAACAGACATATTTTTATTGTTTCCATTAGCTAAATTTAGCTGAACTAATGAATTGTTAGAACTAAATAAAGATATTAAAGCGGTGTTTTTACTCAAATCTAAACTCTTTAATTTG
>JAUNHO010000010.1 GCA_030523905.1 Bergeyella zoohelcum | reverse complement strand
TCTACCTTTGCGGAAAACCCTACATTGAACCCCGCACTATTTTCTCCTTTGGAGGTATAGGTAGCCGTAGCGGAATTAACAAAATTCGTCCAAGTGGCTTTGCTTGTAGGAACCAAAAGATGTGCCTTAGCCGCGAAACTTACCTGTGCAGTGGCTAAACCTGCGAAGCCTAATAAGGCTGTGAAAATTAATTTTTTCATTTCTTAAATACTATTAATATTATCTATTGTTTTGTTTTCAGAGATGAGATATTCTCTCAATTCTTTGAATAATTCTGATGAATAAACGAAATCTATTAGGTTTTTATTTTGTGCCTTGATGATTTTATCCTTGTTTCCTTCCCATTCCAGCAATCCGTGTTTTAGATAGACTATTTTTTCACCAATGGTCATCACGGAGTTCATATCGTGGGTATTGATGATGGTAGTGGTATTGTATTTCTGGGTGATTTCCATTATCAAATCATCAATGACATTAGAAGTGAAGGGGTCTAGCCCAGAGTTGGGTTCATCGCAAAATAAATATTTAGGATTATTCACAATGGCACGGGCAATAGCCACACGCTTTTGCATTCCACCAGAGATTTCGGACGGGAATTTTTTTCCTGCATTGTCCAGATGTACATTTGCCATTACCTCTTCCACTTTATCTTTTTTTTCACTTTGCGAAAGATTGGTAAACATATCCAAAGGGAAAGAAATATTTTCTTCCACCGTGAGAGAGTCAAATAAGGCACTGCCCTGAAATACCATACCGATTTCCGAGCGTAGGGCTTGTTTTTCGGTGCGGTTCATCTTGGTGATGTCTCTTCCGTCAAAAAGAATACTGCCGCTAGTAGGCTCGTGTACATTGAGAAGCGACTTCATAAAAACGGTTTTCCCAGAGCCACTTTGCCCTATGATGAGATTCACTTTACCCTTTTCAAAAGTAGCTGTGATGCCTTTCAAAACCTCCTGTCCGTTGAAACTTTTCTTTAAATCTTTTACTTCAATCATCAGCTTAAAATCATTTGTGTGAGTAATAATTCTGAAATAATAATATATACCATCGTCCATACTACTGCCTTCGTACTAGCTCTACCAACTTCTAGGGAGCCACCCTTTACCGTATAGCCATAATAGGAAGATATGGTAGAGATGATGAATGCAAAAACTATGGTTTTGATAAAAGCGTAGTAAATGAACAGGTTAGGCATTTCGTTTTGTAGCCCAGTGATATACTCTGCACTCGTCCAGTTACCCGTCATTTCCCCAGCGATATATCCGCCCAAAATCCCCATCACGATACTAAGGGCAATCAGCAACGGATTGAATACTACACTGGCAATGATTTTCGGTAAAATCAAAAAATTGGCAGAATTTACCCCCATAATATCCAAGGCATCTATCTGCTCTGAAACCCGCATAGAGCCAATACTAGAAGTGATGTAAGACCCTACTTTCCCAGCTAGAACAAGGCTAATAATAGTAGGGGAGAACTCTAGTATCAGTACTACTTTCGTGGCGTGTCCCACATAGGTATTAGGAATTGGGATTGATGCCGTAGCAAAGTTATTATACATCTGTATTGCTACCACTGCTCCCACAAACATAGAGATGAAGACCACTAATCCGAAGGAATTAACGCCCAAATCATAGACCTCCCTCATCAGATTTTTCCAAAAGACGGAAAGTTTCTGTGGGTATCTTATTGCTTTGCCCATTAGGAGAAAATACTCTCCCATAGCCGTCAAAAATTTTCTAATCATTCTGCGAAATTAAGGATTTTATATTTAATGAGAAAAAACAGAGTTTCTGTGGTGGGATTATTTGGAGTGATATTGATTGATAATCAGTTTCTAAATAGCGTTTTTGTCTCCTTTTACGAGTAGGAGAAGGGTTTTGAGGATAATCACAAAATCTAGGCTTAGGCTCCAGTTTTTGATGTAAAAAGTATCCGCCAAGATGCGTTTTTTCATCTGTATGTCCATATTTTCTTTATCGCCACGCAACCCATTCACCTGTGCCAATCCAGTGATGCCAGGTTTTACCATATTCCGTATGGCGTATCGGTTGATTTTGGGTTTATAATGCTCATCTACCGAAAGCATATGGGGGCGAGGCCCAATAACGGACATATCACCGAGCAAAACATTGATGAATTGTGGGGTTTCATCAAGGCTGGTTTTTCGTAAAAATTTCCCCAAAGGCGTTATCCTTTCATCATTTTTCAGCGTAGTTCTTTGGGAAGATTCTGCATTTACTTTCATCGTTCGGAATTTGATGCAACCAAAGATTCTATCCCTATATCCGAATCTTTTTTGAACGAAAAATACTGGGCCACGGCTGTCTAATTTTACCAATAAGGCCAAAATAGGAAATAGCCAAATACCTATGAATAAAAGGAAAATGAGTGAGAAAAGGACATCAAAAATGCGTTTTACCAATGAGTTGCCAATCTGCTCCAATGGGAATTTGGTAGGCGTAAGCACAGGTTGAGACTCTATGTAGCCCCAGTCGTAGGAGAAAAATCCGCTACGGATAATATTGGGAATGAGATAGACTTTTATCTTTTCTTTTGCGGCCTCTTCCTGTATTTTACACTGCATATCATACTCCCAGCTTGCTCCTTCTGGAATGAAAATAGCGTAAATTCCTTCCGAGTGCCAAAACTTTTTGAGCTCGTTAAAATCAATTTTTTTATGCGGATATTCTATGATTTTATAGCCATAATCTCGCCTTGACTCTATCGTATTTCGGAGAATTTTTGAGGACGAATTTTCATAGAGAAACATTATATTTCGGTGATTCCAACCTTTGTAACGAATGTATTTTAATAGAAAAAAAATAGCCGATTTTATGATGAATAAAAGCCAAAAAAGTGACAACGAAATCCGAAAGCGTTCCGTTCTGATGAACTCCAAATTGGTGATTTTAGAAACCAATAAAATCCCTAAAATAAACCATAAAAGATGTTCTAAAAATCGCTCTAAATACTTGGTATAAGTGAGATTTCTACTAACGGAGTACAGCCGAGTTTTACCGCTGAGTAGCACCCAAAAAACACCAAAAAGCAAGAGTGCCACGGCATTTTTCTCTATATCCAAATCACGGAATGTTTGGTCTTTGCTTTGCCAAGAAAAGAATAAAAAAACAAGGGCAAAAACCACTATATCTAAAAGGATAAAAATGGTTTTGAAGTATTTAGAATATCGTAGTTTTTGCATTGTTCGTTAGGGGATATTGAGGTATTTATGTGTCTGTACAGAGGCCTGCCACTTGGGATTTTCTAGTATAAAATCTGTGATTTTAGGGTACATTTCATCTCTTTTGCTCCATTCAGATTGTAGATACAATTTGCAATTCGGTGAGACTTTCGCCGCCTGTTCTTCCGCAAACTTAAAATCGTGATTGTTGAAAATTATCACTTTCAGTTCGTGGGCTTTTTGGTAGATTTCCTCCTTCGGAAGTCCCGTTTTCTTTGGCGAAAGGGTTATCCAGTCCAGTTGCCCACTCATAGGGTACGCCCCAGAGGTTTCTATATGGATTTGGCAACCTAGTTCTTTTAGGCGTTGGGTAAGAATTTCCAAATTCCACATCAGCGGTTCGCCACCTGTCAAAACTATTGTTTTGCAGTATTTTGCGGCTGTTTCGGCTATCTCTATGGTATTCATCAAAGGGTGAAGATTAGGGTTCCAGCTTTCCTTCACATCACACCAATGGCAACCCACATCACAGCCTCCCAGCCTGATGAAATACGCCGCCTTGCCCGTATGAGCTCCCTCGCCTTGTATGGTATAAAAATGCTCCATCACGGGGAGCATTTTTCCTTCTTTTAGTAAAATATCCTCTTCTTGTTTCGTCATCTAAATCAATGTTTAATGCCTATTCGTATAGGCCAAAAGTGTGTTTTTCATCAGCATTGCTCTGGTCATTGGACCTACGCCACCAGGCACAGGAGTAATCCAACTCGCCTTTGGTTCGCAACTGCTATATTCCGCATCTCCTGCAAGGTGGTAGCCCTTTTCACTATCGTCATCTACACGCGTGATGCCCACATCTACAATCACCGCTCCTTCTTTTATCATATCGCCTTTGAGGAAATTAGGAACACCCAACGCCACGATGACAATATCCGCCTTGCGAGTATATTCTGCAATATCAGGGGTGCGACTATGGACGAGGCTTACCGTAGCATCTGCTCCTTTACTGCTCATCAGGATACTCATTGGGCGACCCACGATGCGACTTCTACCAATCACCACGCAGTTTTTCCCTTGGGTTTCAATTTTATATCGCTTCAAAAGTTCCATAATACCAAACGGCGTAGCAGGTAAAAATGCGTCCATCTCCAAAGCTAATTTCCCAAAATTCTCTGGGTGAAAACCATCTACATCTTTGCTTGGGTCTATCGCCATAATGATTTTTTCTTGGTCAAAACCTTTTGGTAAAGGAAGCTGAACGATGAAGCCATCTACCTCTGGATTTTGGTTGAGTTCCGAGATTTTGTCCAAAAGTTCCTGCTCGGAAATATCGCTTTGGAATTTGATGAGCGAAGAGCCGAAGCCCACCTCTGCACAATCCTTCACTTTGGAATTGACATAGGCTTTACTCGCACCATTCTCTCCTACGAGTATCGCTACTAGATGCGGAGGTCTCTTGCCACTCGCCACGATTTTCTCTACCTCTTGCTTTATTTCTTGTTTGATTGCCTTGGATGTTTTTAATCCGTCTAAAATTTGTGCCATTATGTTTAGTTTTTATTATATTTAATTTTATACTTTATGACTCTTAAAATAGTTTATCAGTCCGTTGGTAGAGCTGTCGTGGGAGGTAATGGGTTCGCTAGAATTAAGTTCTGGTAAGATTTTATTTGCCAAAACTTTGCCCAGTTCCACGCCAAATTGGTCAAAGGAAAAGATATTCCAAATTACGCCTTGCACAAAGATTTTGTGTTCATACAAGGCAATCAGTTGCCCCAATGAAAAAGGTGTAAGCTCCCTAAACAAAAGCGAATTAGTAGGCGTATTGCCAAAAAAGACTTTGTAATTCAGTAGTTTTTGGATTTCGGCATCGGTTTTCCCTGCATTTTGTAGCTCTTCCAAAACTTCTTCTTCGGTTTTCCCAAAAGCAAGAGCTTCGGTTTGTGCAAAGAAATTCGCCAAAAGCTTCTCTTGGTGGTCGGCAACGGCATTGCAAGATTTCACATAAGCAATAAAATCCGATGGAATGAGTTCCGTGCCTTGGTGTATCAGTTGATAAAAGGCGTGTTGCCCATTCGTCCCTGGTTCGCCCCATATAATCGCCCCAGTTTCGTGTTCCACGAAGTTGCCATTTCGGTCGGTGCATTTGCCATTACTTTCCATATCGCCCTGTTGAAGATATGCCGCAAAGCGGTCTAGATACTGCGAATAAGGCAAAATGGCGTAAGACGAAGCCCCACAGAAATTGCGATACCAAACGCCCAAAAGCCCCATTAGTACAGGGATATTTTTATCTAATTCAGCGGTTTGGAAATGTTTATCCGTGTCAAAAGCACCTTGTAAAAGTGCCTCAAAGTGGTCATAACCAACGGCCAAAACGATGCTCAGACCAATGGCAGACCAAAGCGAATATCGACCGCCTACCCAGTCCCAAAATTCAAAAATGTTTTCCTCTGCGATGCCAAAATTTTTCACCGCTTCTATATTGGTAGAAAGTGCCACGAAATGTTTCGCTACATCGGTTTCATTGCCACCATTTCGGATAAACCAATCCTTTGCAGAAAGGGCATTGGTCATTGTTTCTTGTGTAGTGAAAGTCTTGGAAGCCACGATGAATAGCGTAGTCTCTGGGTTAAGATTTTTAAGCGTTTCCGCTAAATGATTGCCATCTACATTGGAGACAAAATGCACATTAAGGCGGGTTTTGAAATGTTTCAAAGCTGAAACGACCATCACAGGTCCAAGGTCTGACCCACCGATGCCGATATTAACCACATCGGTAATTTCTTTGCCCGAAAAACCTTTGTGTTGGCCCGAAATTACCCTCTCGGAGAAGCGTTTCATTTGGTCTAAAACTCGTCTAATGGCTGGTTTTATATTCTCGCCATCTACGATGATTTCCCTATCCGAAAAGTCTCTCAATGCGGTATGTAGCACGGCTCTGTTTTCCGTTTCGTTGATTTTTTCACCGCAGAACATTGCCGAAATTGCCGATTTTAATTGACATTCTTCGGCGAGTTTTATAAGTAAAGATTTGGTTTCTGCCGTGATGAGGTTTTTGGAATAATCAAAAATAAAATTCTCTCTCTCTACGGAAAAATCTTGAAATCGGTTGGGATTATTTTGAAACAATGAGCGTAAATCAAAATCATTTTCTACAAAATGCTGTTCTAATTCGTACCACGCTTGGGTATCGGTAGGGTTTATTTTTGGTAACATATTTTTTCTGTTTAATGAAAAATGATGACAAAGATACAAAATTTTGAGAGAAAAAAGGACTAAATATCTCAACTTATTGTAGGTAAAAAAATAGATTGCCTTTTGCTGACAATCTATTCTGAAAATGTGTATGTGTTATTTCTCCAAGGCCAAATCGATGACTTCCATCATTCTGGTTACATAGTGGATTTTGAGGTTTTTTAGATAATCTTGCTTTATTTCCTCTACATCTTTGCGGTTGGCTTCGCAGAGAATTACCTCTTTTATTCCAGCTCTTGTGGCAGCTAGGAGTTTCTCTTTTATACCACCCACAGGCAGGACTTTCCCTCTCAGGGTAATCTCGCCAGTCATTGCAATATTGGGCTTTACATTGATGTTTTTGTAACTAGAGACCATAGAGGTCAGCATTGCAATTCCTGCCGATGGGCCATCTTTTGGGGTAGCCCCTTCTGGGATATGGATATGAATGTTTTTCTGCTCTATATCTTCCTCGGAGATGCCCAGCTCGGTATGTTTCGCTTTGATGTATTCTAGGGCAATGGTGGTAGATTCTTTCATCACATTACCGAGGTTTCCTGTCATTGTGAGGTTCCCTTTTCCTTTACTCAAAATACTTTCTATGAAGAGAATATCGCCGCCTACGGAAGTCCAAGCGAGTCCCGTCACCACGCCAGGTACACCAGCGTTTTCGTATAAATCTTTTGGTCTCGGCACACCTAGAATTTCATCTATTTTTTCAATGGAAATTTTAGGATTATATTCGTTTTCCATAGCTGTTTGTAGGGCTATCCATCTGGAAATAGAGGCGATTCTTTTTTGTAAGGTTCTCACGCCACTTTCGGAGGTATGGGCATCGATGATGTGTTTTATTTCCGTATTTCCAAGTTTGAAGGATTTTGCGTCTAGTCCGTTCTCCTCTTGTTGTTTTTTGATGAGGTGGCGTTTAGCGATTTCTATTTTTTCCTCCAAGGTATAACCTGCGATTTGTATGATTTCCATTCTGTCCAAAAGTGGAGTTTGTATGGTGGAAAGCGAGTTGGCAGTGGCAATGAAAAGCACCTTGGACAAATCGTAGCCCATTTCTAGATAATTGTCATAAAATGAAGCGTTTTGCTCTGGGTCTAGAACCTCCAATAGGGCGGAACTTGGGTCGCCGTGGATACCCTGACCTATTTTATCTATTTCGTCTAAAACAATCACAGGGTTGGATACTCCTGCTTTTTTGATGCCTTGTATGATACGCCCAGCCATAGCCCCTATATAGGTTTTCCTATGCCCACGGATTTCGCTTTCATCGTGAAGACCTCCCAGAGAAACGCGTACATATTCTCTCCCTAAAGCATCGGCGATGGATTTTCCCAACGAGGTTTTTCCTACACCAGGAGGGCCTACTAGGCAGAGGATAGGCGACTTCATATTGTTTTTTAGTTTCAGTACGGCGATGTGTTCTAGGACGCGTTTTTTGATGTCCTCTAACCCAAAATGAGCCTTGTCTAAAATCCTTTGTGCCTTCGGAATATCAAAACTATCTTTGGAGTATTTCTCCCAAGGCAAATCGGTAAAGAAATCTAGATAATTTCTCTGTACATTGTAGTCTGGGGAGTTGGGATGCTGTCTTTGTAGGCGGTTTAGTTCTTTGTCAAAATGGGTTTGTATTTCGGCATTCCATTTTAGTTTTTTTGCCTTTTCGCGTAGTTCTTCCGCGTCAGAATCGGCACCACTTCCGAGTTCTTCCTGTATGGTTTTTATCTGTTGATTTAGGTAGTATTCTCTTTGGTTTTTGTCTAGTTCCTTATTGGTTTTTTGGTGGATTTTGTTGCGAAGTTCTAGTTTTTTGTAGTCGTCTAGTAGATTTTCGTAGCATTTTTCTGCTCTCACGGCAATGTTTTTTTCCTCCAAAAGATTTTGTTTTTCTTGCGGAGAAAAATTAGCATTAGCACAGATGAAGTTCAGTAAATCCTCATTACCTCCGATATTATTAATAGCAAAACTCGCAGCGTTAGGGATATTAGGGTCAAGGCGAATAATCTGCAAAGACAGGTCTTTGATGTTCTCCAAGATAGCCGAATATTCCTCCTTATTGGTAGGTGCGGTATCATTCTGTTTGGTGATTTCCGCAGTGAAATACGGCTGATTTCCGAGCATTTTCTTTATCTTGAAACGCCCTATACCTTGCGTAATTGCCGTAACATTACCCTCTGGTAGTTTAATGATTTTGAGGATTCTAGCCAGAGTTCCCACGCTATAAAGGTCTCTCTCGGTAGGGTCATCTACATTGGAATCTTTTTGGCAGACAATCCCCACGATGTTATTATTTCTCTGGGCATCTTCTAGTAGTTTTTTGCTTTGGTTTCGCCCTGCCGTGATGGGGATAACCACCTTTGGGAACATTACCATATTTCTCACAGGGAGAATAGGGTAGAGGCTTTGTTTTTTGTCTTGTGTTTTCTTTTTGCTTGGTTTCGGCTCGGATAGGTCTATCTCTTCCGCTACGATGCTGAAATTGCCGTCTAAAAGTTCGCTTAAATCTATATCTTCAAAATCTATCATAATCTATGTATGAAAAAATGACAAAATGTCATAAATAAAATTAAAATAAAATTTCAGGAATTTCTAAATCATAGAAAAACCTTAATTGCTTTATATCCAAAAGGAAAATTTTCAATTCTTGTGCCAAAATAAATAGCGGACAAAATTACAGAAATTTTTTGGCTAAAATGAAATATCACTAATGAAAAATAAAGATAAAAAACATTACAAAATCAAATTTCGGAAGCCCATTTTCGGTAGATATTGAAAAATTATAGATTATTTTTTTTCTAATAGACTAAAAATCCGTATTTTCGCAGACTGATATAAAAATGTTAATAAATAATGGCAATTTTAGGAGAAATTAGAAAAAGGTCTTGGCTGATGATTGCGGTTATCGCCGTGGCTCTTTTGGCGTTTTTGGTCAATCCAGACACTTTACAGCAGTTTTTTGGCAAAAATCCTAATATTTTAGGAAAGGTAAATGGAGAGGAAATCACCAGAGAGGAGTATGTAGACCAGCTGAATATGTTACAGCAGCAGGCACAGCAACAAGGAATGCCTACGGCTGGGCTAGAAGAACAGGCTTGGCAGATGCTAGTGCAGGCAAAACTCGTGAAACAGCAGTTTGAAAAAATGGGCTTGGAAATTACCGATGACTATTTTTGGAGCCAGTTGCAGTACGACCCAATGTTTGCACAAGACCCAAGTAATTTTGATGAAAAAGGAAACTTCAGGCTGAAGGAAATCCGAAAACAATACGAAAGCTTGGAAGCATCAGACATTGCACAATACAACCAATGGCTGAAAATAAGAAAATCCATTGAGTACAGAATGATGGCAAGGCAATTGTTTGCTAATATTTCCTCGGGGGTTACTTCTAGTAAAAAAGAAGTGGCAGAGGTAGTGAAGCAAAGGGATTTAACCGCCGATATAGACTATGTAAAAGTAGATTACGCCGAGTATCTGAAGAAAAATCCTATCAAGGTAACTACGGAGGATTTGGCTAATTATATCAAACTTCGTCCGAATACCTTTAAGGCTCAGCCGAGTAGAAATATAGGTTTGGTATATTTCCCTGCGAAGGCTAGTGCAGAAGATGAGGCAAAGGTTTTAGCGGAAATCAATAAACTATATACGAAAGGAACTGATGCTAGTGGCGGTGCGGAAAATTTCCAAAATACGACTAATGATTCTATGTTCGTAATGCTAAACTCTGATTTGCAGTTTAATCCTAATTATTTCAAAAAAGAGCAATTGCCAAGAGGTATAGCAGAGCAAATTCCATCGGCGGCGATAGGGCAGACTTTCGGCCCGTACAAGGAGCAAGATTTCTATGTAGTGTCTAAATTATTAGACAAGAAAACATCAGATTCTACCCTGTCTCGTCATATCCTTATTGCTTATAAAGGAGGTCCAGATGCGAATGTAAAAAGAAGCAAAGAGGAAGCGAAAAAATTAGCAGACTCCATCAGTAATGTAGTGAAAGCAGACCCTGCTAAATTTGCAGATTTGGTGAAGTATTCTGCGGATACTAATTCTGCTGTTCAAGGTGGAAGTCTAGGCTGGACGACTCCTGAAACGCCTTTCGTACCAGAGTTCTTGGCGTATCTTAATAACAATCCGAAGGGGGCTACAGGTGTTGTGGAGACGCAGTTTGGCTATCATATCATCAATATTCAGGATAAAAAAACTGGGGCTATGGCATATAAAGTTGCCAATTTGGTAAAGGCTATAAAACCATCTGAAACTACTGAAAACGAGGTAGATAAAAATGCAAGAAGATTCATACAGCAGACGCAAGGTAAGTCTTTCAATGATTTTGCAAATATTGCTAAAAAAGGAAATTATCAGTTCTTTAATCCTAAAACGGTGAAGCGTTTTGATGGACAACTTCAAGGTCTGGGAACGGATAAAGACGAGGAAATCATCACTTGGGCTTTTGATAAGAAAAGAGAAAAAGGCGATACCGAATTTTTCGTAGTGGAAGGTACAGGAGATAGAGTGGTAGCGTTCCTAAATGGTAAGCAAGAGGAAGGTTTGGCAGACCCAGAAACGCTGAGAGAGCAACTAGAACCCATCGTGAAAAATGAACTAGCCGCTAAAAAAATTGTAGAGAAAATAGGGAAAAACACCAGCCTTGATGCCGTAGTAAAAGCATTCGGTGGTGCTAAGCAAAACGCACAGATTAGTATGGCGAATCCGTTCATTGGTATGGCGATGGAGCCGAAAGTGGCAGGTGCAGCGTTTGGTGTAGCGAAAGGCAAGGTTTCTAATCCTGTGGAGGGAATGTCTGGTGTTTATGTTTTGGTTAAAAAATCTGAAACTACTAATAAACAACCTAGCGATGAGAAGCAACTCGCAGAGACCATTACCGCACAAAATGCACAAATGTTTGGGCAAATGTATATGAAATCTCTACAAGATAACGCTGATATAGAAGATTACAGAATAGAGGTTTGGAATGCCACCGCTCAGTAATTTTGTTATTCTTTTTAATATATAAACTCAAAGTCTTTCATAGGCTTTGAGTTTTTTTTTTTGTTTAATTTGTGTGTTAATTTTGGTTCATATAATAAAGTTTTAGTAATTATGGAAAAAAATAATTTTCAGTCTCCACCAGATAATAACCTAGTTTGGGCTATTCTCACTACCGTACTTTGCTGTCTTCCTACGGGGATTTATGCCATTGTAAAAGCAGCGGAAGTAAATACGAAATGGGCAATGGGTGACCACGAAGGTGCCATAAAATCTGCCAATGAAGCAAAAAAATGGAGTATCATTGGTGCGATTATAGGAGGTTCAGGTTTTATTTTGTATATGCTGTTTATCTTTTTGGCAGTAGTAATTGAAGCCTTTTAATTGAAAAATAAAAAACTTGCTATTTTATTAGCAGTGGTAATGATGTTTTTAGCAGGGTTGTATTATCGTTATAATCCTGCTTCTTCTCATACTTATTTTCCATCTTGCCCTACTTATAGTATTTTGGGGATTTATTGCCCAGGCTGTGGCACACAGAGAGCGTTTCATTACCTTCTACACGGAGATATAACGATGGCGTTTCGTTTTAATCCATTGTTTGTGGTTTTTATTCCGCTTATTTTGGTGCTTGTTGTTCAGTATTTATTGCCTATTTTTACCGAAAAACGCTGGGAAATTCCACTTTTTAGAAATAATGTTTTCTTGTATTTTTTGTTTTTCTTGCTTTGTATTTATTTCATTCTCAGAAATATCCCTTTTGATTTTTTTGATGCACTCAGGCCACCTATTATAAAGGTATAGCAGGTAATTCCTTTTCATCAAATAAAAAAATACTATCTTTGCAGACTTATTAGATAGAAAAATGAAATATTCAAGAGAAATAAAAGCAGGATTAATTGCCGTTTTGGCAATCGTAGGTTTTGTGGTGCTATTCCAGTTTATGAAAGGGAAAAATGTCTTCACAACAGATAATGTTTTCTATGCAAAATACGAAAATGTAGATGGTTTGGCGGCGTCTAGCCCAGTATCCATCAATGGTCTCAAAGTAGGGCAAGTAGATGCTATTACGCCACTTACGGACAAGGAAGGGAAACTCTATTTCGTGGTTAAATTATTGGTAGATGACAAGTTTTCTTTCTCTAAAAAATCTACTTTGGAAATTCACGAGCCTGGGTTGATGTCTGGTAAAGAGATGAAAATCAACCTAATATATGATGGCGAAATGGCGAAATCTGGTGACACGCTTTCGGGTGGATATAAGGAATCTATGATGAGTTCCCTTTCCTCGCAGGTTGGTCCAGTGAAAGACCAGTTGCAAATCGTACTAAAACGAGTAGATTCTCTGATGCAAAATGCTACGGCTCTTACCAATGCCCAGAACCAAGCCGAAATTCGTAATTTATTGGCAAATCTTAATAAAACCGTTGCTGCTTTTGAGACGATTTCGCAGCAGACCAATGCTCTATTATCTAATACCGACCCGCGTTTGCAAAAGGTTTTGGATAATGCCAATCTGGCTACAATCAGTGCGAAAACAGCCATTGATAAATATGGTAATGTTGCCGAGCAGGTAGATGTGCAGAAACTCAATACCGCGATTGATAAACTCAGTACGACTTCCGATAAGTTGAATAATATCATACAAGGAATACAAAACGGAGAAGGCTCTTTGGGTAAATTGACAAAAGACGAGCAACTTTATCAAAATCTTAATAAAACTGCAGAAAATCTCAATCTTTTGGTAGAGGACTTGAAGGCAAATCCAAAGCGATATGTCAATATTTCCGTATTTGGAAAAAGTAGTAAATAACCCCTGAAAACACTCCTGAAATGCAGTATATTGATAATTTATTGTTTGCTATTTTGCTGGTAGTAGGCGTTTATCTTTTTGCAAAAGGACTGAAAGAGATTTATAGAAATATAAAACTGGGAT
>JAUNHO010000302.1 GCA_030523905.1 Bergeyella zoohelcum | reverse complement strand
CTGCCTGCTCATCGGAAACAACGGCGTGGGAAAAACCACGCTCATCAAAAGTATTTTGAAACAAATTGATTTACTAAATGGCTGTATTTCAATCAATAATAAAGATATTAGCAAACTTTCATTCGGAGAAATTGCCCAAGAAATTGCAGTTGTTTTCTCAAAAGTCGAAATCCCAAGCAATTATTCTCTTACCGATTTGATTTCTTTGGGGAAATACATTCATTATCCTTATTATTTTGACCTAAATGAAAAAGATAAAAAAGAAGTAGATAAAACTATACAATTACTTGATTTAGAGCAATATAAGAATTTGAAACTACACCAATTATCCGATGGAAATTTACAAAAAACATTCATTGGTAGAGCGATTATTCAAAATTCACCGATTATCATTTTAGATGAGCCTACCACGCATTTAGATGAAGAAAATAAGCTAATCATTCTCAATTTACTAAAAAAACTCGCAAAAGATTACAATAAACTCATTTTGTTTTCCTCTCACGATTGGCGTTTGGCAAAAGATTTCGCTGATAAAATTTGGCTGATAGAAAACCAAACACTTCACACAGGGCTAACGGAAGATATACTACTGAAACACAACCTGTTAGATACTAATACAAATATTTTCAGTCATAAAAATCTTGTCTTGCCACATATAGACGCACCAAGCAAAGAGAAAAATTTAGTTATTTCATTTATTAACAAGAATTTAGATAAGGATTTATCTCCTTTTAGCATTAATTTTGATAATGAAATATGGACAATTTCCACCCCAGAAAAACAATGGAAAGCAGATTCTTTCGGTGAAATTTTATCCATATTAAAAGGAAAAACGATTTAATTTTAACAAATTTTAACAATTATTCCGCACTAATTAATCTTCTTTTTTCATAATTTTGGAGTTTATAAGATTTCATTTCAATATTTATGGAAAAGCAGGAAAAAACAGAAAGTGTAGATTTAGTTCTAAAATCTACTTGGGTAGCGGTTTCTAAAATGTATTCCGATTTGGCTTCGGAACACGATGGCACTTCTGTTCAGGCACTTACCCTTCTGAAAATCAACCCAATAGAAGGCACTAGAAGTACCAATCTTGGTCCTAAAATGATGATAGAGCCAACCTCCCTTACCAGAATTATAAAATATTTGGAAGAAAATGGCTATATTTATAAAGAAAAAACCACACAGGATAAACGCGAAGTTCTGATAAAACTGACCGAAAAAGGGCTACAATATAGAAATATGTCCAAAGAAATAGTATTGAATTTCAATAACTTAATTAATGAAAGAGTAAGTCCAGAAAAAATGGAAACTTTCCGAGAAGTGATGAAAATAATTTCGCAAACGGCAAACGAACTTCATCACAAAAAATAATTTTTTTATATTTTATCAAGAAAAATCATATATTTGTAAAAAACAAAAATCAAGTAGAAATGGCAGAATATAAACTATTACTTCCCTCTATGGGAGAAGGTGTAATGGAGGCTACGGTGATCAACTGGCTGTATAGCGAGGGAGATTCTGTGAATGAGGACGACTCTGTGGTGGAAATTGCTACAGATAAGGTGGATTCTGATGTCCCAACACCTGTCTCTGGGAAAATCGTGAAAATACTAAAACAAAAAGATGAAGTAGCAAAAGTGGGCGAACCTATCGCTATTTTGGAAATCGCAGGAGAAGGCAATTCTACTCCTACTACCGAAGCACCAAAACCCGCAGAAACTACT
>JAUNHO010000301.1 GCA_030523905.1 Bergeyella zoohelcum | reverse complement strand
CTCGCCATTTCTATTAATTCTAAAAATCAATAAAAACAACAATAATATGTATGCTGTAAATTCATAAGGTATAGTCCATAAACTACCATTAGTAGCATGAGAGCTATATCTATTACCCATAAAAATTTCTCCTAGCGATGGAGGGCTTCCCCAATGATAAAAAAATAAAGTTTGCTTGATAGGATAAAACCAAACTTTCATATCCTGCCAATAAGACCCTTCACCTTTATAGATAAAAGATAGGACAACCATAGTCAAAACAGAAACAACAAATAGCCCCGGGAAAATTCTTAACGCCCTTTTCCAAAGATAGTCTATAATGTTTTTACTTCTCATTAGACTCTGAAAAATCAAATATCCGCTTATTGCAAAAAATCCCATCACTCCTAGATAAGACAAATTCACCCCTGTATATTGGCAAAAAATATCACATTCGGCTTCGTATTTTCTTCCTGTCAATGGATAAGAATGTGTTATTATCACAAAAGAAGCAAAAAGCATTCTCAAAAAATCAAAATTATTCAATCTATGCATATTAACTAGTTTTTAATTTTTATTCTCAAAACCTCATCACATCTTTCACTACTCCACCATTTTGGGTATGCGGAAGAAGTTCTTTTTCCACAAAATGCTGTATTTTTTGTTGGCTACCCTCGGCTACCCATTCGCTATCGGAAGGGAACAAAAGATGAACATTCGCCCCTGCATCAAGGGTAAAGAAAAGTGGCAAAGCGGTTTCTTCGCGGAATTTCCAAATTTTATTAATGACCTCCAAAGTACCAGTTTTCATCAGGATAAAGGCTGGTTCGCTCATCATCATCATTGAGTGAAGCGTAAGTGCCTCGTGTTCCACCAAAGTGATAAATCGCTGTAAATCACCAGTTTTTAGGATATTTTTCATTGGGATAAAATTCTCCTTTGCCTCTTGGAAACGGCGTTCAGCATAGACATTGGTCTTCATCAAGCCGTGTCCTACGCTAGAACTCACGGATTTTTGCCCCTCGTGAATGAGCAGAACCCAATCATTAAAATCCCTAAACACAGGGTGAATTTCCTCGTTTGGATATTTCACTGCAAATAAATCCGAACTACCCTCTACCTCTGGCGTTTCGCCCCAAACCACCAAGCCATCGTATAGACTTCTGCACGCACTTCCGCTGCCCAATCGTGCTAAAAAAGAGGCTTTTCGCTCTTGGCTATTGGCTCTCGATTCTTGACTCTCGACTCTTGATTCTTGATTAAAAACTTTATCCAACTCCATCAAGCATTTTGCAATCGCACCGAAACCCGATGCCGAACTGGCAATTCCCGAACTATGCGGAAAAGTATTTTCGGTCTTGATGATGTATTTCCCCTGCAAAATCCAAGGTAAATATGGCTCTATATTCTTAAAATATTTCTCAATTTTTTCGGCAAATTTTGGTTCTTCTTTTCCTGCTAAAAAAGTTTGAACCGAAAAATTCTCCCCTGCTAAAAACTCCATTTCAGTATTGGTTTTGCAGTGGCTCAATGTATAGCTAATGCTCGGATTAGCAGGGATTTGCTCGGCGTATTTCCCCCAATATTTAATGAGAGCAATATTGCTGGGACAAGATGCCGAAACGACTTGATTTGAAACTTGAAAATTCGGATTTCCGTAAAATTCTTTCATTATTTTTATATTTTCAAAAACTGGTTTTGTACTTTTTAAGCAGAAAACCAAAATTCTTTTAGTTGTTTTTTATTTATGCCTTAACTTTTTAATTAA
>JAUNHO010000300.1 GCA_030523905.1 Bergeyella zoohelcum | reverse complement strand
ACGCACCACCGCTGTGTATTCATAGGTTCTTTCATCTCCCATCACGCCCACAGATTTCACTGGGAGAAGCACCACAAATGCCTGACTTACTTTATCATACAAATCATCAGCATATAATTCCTCTATAAAAATATTATCTGCCTCTTGTAAAATTCTTACCTTTTCCGCATCTACTTCACCCAAAATTCTAATGCCTAAACCTGGACCTGGAAAAGGATGTCTATGCACCAAATGACTAGGAATACCCAGCTCCTCTCCTACTTTTCTCACCTCATCTTTGAATAACTCTCTCAATGGTTCCAATAATTCAAAATCCATATCCTCTGGCAAACCGCCCACATTATGGTGAGATTTAATGACCGCCGAAGGACCTTTAACAGATTGAGACTCAATCACATCTGGGTAAATTGTCCCTTGTGCTAAAAATTTAGCTCCCTCTATTTTATGAGATTCTTCATCAAAAACGGCTACAAATTCATTACCAATAATTTTTCTTTTCTGCTCTGGGTCTGATACGCCTTTTAATTTTGATAAAAACCTTTCCGAAGCATCTACTATCTTGATATTCAGGTTAAAATGCTTACCATATTGCTCCATTACCTTCTGGGCTTCATCTTTACGGAGTAGCCCTGTATCTACAAAAATACAAGTGAGCTGATTACCTATTGCTTTATTAATCAAAACCGCTGCAACGGAAGAATCCACACCGCCTGAAAGCCCCAAAATCACCTTTTGGTCACCTACTTTTTCCTTGATTTCGGCTACGGTTCTATCAATATAATTGGTAAGTTTCCAAGATTTTTCTGCCTTACAAATACCAAATACAAAGTTTTCTATCATCTTTGTACCTTCCTCTGTATGAGAAACTTCTGGGTGAAACTGCACACAATAAATATTTTTTTCTTCGTTAGAAATAGCAGAAATAACATCAGTAGTTGCATTGATTTCAAAAGAATTTGGCACTTGCTCTACCTCATCAAAATGGCTCATCCAAACGATGGATTCCGTAGAAATATTATCTAGAAGTTTAGACGATTTCGTTATTTTAAGTGTAGATTTCCCATACTCTCCTTTCACACCTTTTTTCACTACACCGCCCAGTAAATGGGTGGTAAGCTGCATTCCGTAGCAAATCCCAAGAACAGGAATACCTTGCTCAAAAAGGGCTTTATCTACCAAATTAGCATTCTCTGCATTGACCGAACTCGGACCTCCCGAAAGTATAATCCCAGCAGGTTTTTTAGCCAAAATTTCCTCCAAAGGAGTATTGAAAGGAATAATCTCCGAATAGACTTCCATTTCTCTTATTCGCCTACCAATCAGTTGGTTATACTGCGAACCAAAATCTAAAATAACAATTCCGTTTGTCATATCTTGTTTTACTTTTTATATCGCCTAACAGCCGTGATAATATAAAAATTTTTTAGTGTAAATAAAACAAAAAACTCCTCCATTTAGTTGGAAGAGTTTTTTATTATCAATTGTAAAGATTATTTATCTTTCAAAGCTGCTTTGATTTTAGCAGATGGTAAGAAAATTTGGAAACCTACTCCTAATCTCACATTTCCGTTGAAACTTTGGTTACCACCACCTACAGAACCATTCAGTTTCAATAGACCTTCTAGTGCGATGTTTTTATTAATAAAATAAGCATAACCTGCACCAATACCAAGACCTATACCATTAGTAGTAGCAGCTCCTTTTTGGTTGATTCCTGAGAAACCTACTTCACCTTGTGCGAAGAATCTACCATT
>JAUNHO010000009.1 GCA_030523905.1 Bergeyella zoohelcum | reverse complement strand
TAAATCCTCAACCTCAAAACTTGGCTCACCGAAAAAATTAGTTGCACCTTGCTGCTCTAATGCCACAATGGAACGCATCATTGCTCCCAGAGATGCAGGTGAGATAGAGCCATAATTGTCATTAAGTTCTTTCTTTCCATCGGCATTTTCGGTAACATATTGAAGGACTTTTTTCAGGTCATCAAGGTCTATCAAAGGAAGACTTTTATCATCACAATATTTGAAAATGATGGACATAATGCCCGTCTGCGTCTCGTTGAGTTCCAAGATTTTACTCAACAATATTGGTCCGAATTCGGTTAGCGTCGCACGGAGTTTTACCCCAGCCTCGCCAGAGATAGACATCAACTCCACAGGGAAGGCTTGGGCTTTCCAGTTGAGTTTCGTTTTGGCATATCGGTCTTGTATAATGGTATTTTCCTCGCCTTCTTTGGCAATCCCAGAGAAATCTCCCTTGATGTCTAGCACCAAAGATGGCACACCAGCGTGAGATAATTGCTCTACAAACGCCTGAATGGTTTTGGTCTTCCCAGTCCCTGTTGCACCTGCAATCAGCCCGTGTCTATTGATGGTTTTTAGTGGGATATTTACATCTACTTCGGGGATAACCTCGCCCCCTAAAATACCTTTTCCTAAAATAATGCTTTCCCCTTTTGCGGTGTATTTCGCATTGAGTTCTTCTATGAATTGGGTTTTATTCGCCATTGTATTTTTCAATTAAAGGGAGTAAAATTAATACTTTTTCCTGAATAATGATGATTTTCTACAAAAAAGTTTAGAGAAATATTAATTTCTCGCTGTATTTCAATTTTATTTATTACCTTTGTTTAGTTTTTTCCACAGAAGAAAATGGAAATTTTAGGGTACATCTGTGCATTGTTCATAGGCTTGGTATTAGGAGTCATCGGTGGAGGTGGCAGTATCCTTAGTGTGCCTGTATTTGTGTATCTTTTTGGTGAAGACACTAGCACGGCCACGGCACTTTCTCTATTCGTGGTGGGTATCACGAGTAGCATTGGCTCTATTGGACTTATCCAGAGGAAGTTAGTAGATTTCCGTATGGCGATTTTATTCGGAATACCATCGGTACTGGGGATTATTTTTTCACGGAGACTCATTTTGCCCAATCTACCAGAATACATCATCAACCGCTGGGGAATACAGCTCACGAAAGATATGTTTATCTTAATACTTTTTGCTATTTTGATGCTGATTTCTTCCTACAAAATGATTAAAAAAATCCATAGAATAAAAATAATAGACAACGAAGAACCCAACTACACACTACTCATTTCTCAGGGGCTTCTCGTGGGGATTGTTACTGGTTTCATCGGGGCTGGTGGCGGTTTTCTCATCGTCCCTGCATTGGTAATGCTCCTTCGTATGTCTATGAAAAAAGCCGTGGCAACTTCGCTGTTCATCATCGCTATCAATTCGCTCATTGGGTTTTTCTCATCAATAGAGCATACCGAAATCAACTGGATATTTCTCCTTTCATTTACAGCAATTTCCGTTATTGGAATTTTAATTGGAGGAAGTATTTCAAAATCAATAGAAGGGCATAGACTAAAACCTATTTTCGGTTGGTTTGTCCTTGTAATGGCAGTTTGGATAATCATCAACGAAACAATATTAAAATAAATAAAACAATGAAAAAGACACTCATTTTCTCCGTATTAGCAGGATTTTTAATCTTTTCTTGCAACGATAAAAACACAACCACCGAAACAGAAACGACTACCGACCGCTCTGAAATCAGCAACGAAATGGAGCCGAAAACAATGCAATCCGTAGAAGGCGACAAAGTTACTCTGACCTATTTCGCACAAAATGGAGAAGTAGCCCTAAAACTGAAAAAAAACAATGAGGCAGAGCATATTCTCCGTGCAAAAGGTGTAAGTGAGGAGCAAAACCCTATCTTTACCAACGAGGTCTATATGTGGGAAATGACCAACGATGGGCAGACAGGAACCCTAACCGACAAAGACGGAAAACAGATAAGATTCTCTCCCAATGCTGGTGAAAATACCTCCGCAAAAGAATTTACTAAATAATAATTTGCATAAATTTGCACCGATTTTTTAATAAAAATGTTATGAAAATAGAACAAATATATACAGGTTGCTTGGCACAAGGTGCTTATTACATCACTTCTGAAAACGAAGCTGCCATCATAGACCCTTTACGAGAAACCCAGCCTTATCTAGATAGATTAAAAAAAGACAATGTAACCCTAAAATACATCTTTGAGACTCATTTTCACGCAGATTTCGTGTCTGGGCATTTGGATTTGAGTAAAAGCACAGGGGCGGACATCGTCTATGGACCTACGGCAGAACCCAATTTCAAAGCCGTAATAGCCGAGGACAACCAAGAGTTTTCCGTAGGGAAAATCAAAATAAAAGCACTGCACACCCCAGGACATACTTTGGAAAGTACCACCTATCTACTAATAGACGAAGACGGAAAAGAGACGGCTATCTTCTCTGGCGACACCCTTTTCCTTGGTGATGTAGGGCGACCAGATTTGGCACAGAAAGCCACTAATATGACTCAGGAGCAACTCGCTGGTATTCTGTATGATAGCCTACAAAACAGAATCCTTCCTTTGGCAGATGATATTATGGTGTATCCTGCACACGGAGCGGGGTCTGCCTGTGGAAAAAATATGCAGAAAGAAACAATGGACACGCTGGGCAACCAAAAGAAGACCAACTACGCTCTTAATCAACCAAATAAAGAAGCCTTTATAAAAGCTGTTTTAGATGGGCTAACTGCTCCACCGAAATATTTCGGTATGAATGTAGCAATGAACAAAGGTGGCTACGAAAGTTTTGAAAATGTAAGAAACAAAGGTCTCAACCCGTTATCCGTGGAAGATTTTGAACTCATTGCCGAGGAAACTGGTGCCGTTATTTTAGACACTCGCTCCGCAGGAGATTTCCATAAAGGTTTTGTACCGAATGCCATCAATATTGGGCTGAAAGGAGATTTCGCTCCTTGGGTTGGGAATATGATTGTAGATGTACAGCAGCCTATTCTTTTAGTCTGCGAAAACGGAACGGAAGAAGAGGCTATCACAAGGCTTTCTCGTGTAGGGTTTGACAATGTTTTAGGGTTCCTTAATGGTGGTTTTTCGGCGTGGAAAGAAAGCGGAAAAGAAACCGATGAAATTAAAAGAATTTCCGCAGAGCAATTTGCCGAAGATTTTTCTGACACGATAAAAATAGTAGACGTAAGAAAACCAAGTGAATACGCCGCAGAGCATATCAATGAGGCGTATAATATGACTTTGGGGCAAATAGCCGACTGGGCTGGGACAATCGGCGATGAGCATTTCTACCTGCATTGTGCTGGTGGCTACCGTAGTATGATTGCTGCAAGTGTATTGAACGCCAGAGGCATCAGAAATTTCACAGAGATTGAGGGCGGCTTTGGAGCGATTAAAAAAACAGAAAAAGTTCCAACTACGGATTTCGTTTGCCAAAGTAAAGTGTTTTAACATTAATCAAATAGTTCGTAAATAGCTGAAAACCAACCGTTATTTACAAATTGTTATTCAATATGAAGAAGTTAATTTTTATTATCAGTTTAGTATCAATACCTTACATAATTAAGGCACAGGAAAAAAATGCCTATACAATGGTAAATGAAGAAGAAGTAACGCTGATAGATGTTCGTACGCCAGAGCAATACCAAAAAAGTTCGGTGAAGAACGCGACCAATATCCCTTTATCGGAAATAGAAAACAATCTTGATTTTCTAAAAAAACAGAAAAATGTAGTGCTATTTTGCAACGGAGGGAGACAATCTGGACAAGCTATTGAAATCCTAAAAAAACACGGGCTTACCAATATCCACGATGGAAAAACCGAAGGCAATGTATCTTCACTACAAGAAAAAACACTGAATAATATTTCCGATAACATTCAGTATTCCAAAGAGAAAGCTAATGTTTTCACCATAAAAAAAACAGGAAAAACGCATCAACTAGCCGTGGCACTGGGCAAAGAAACCCTAATGAAAAAACACAGCACTGATGTCCCTACTACTTTGGTGGTCTTGAAGGGAGAAATTACTTTTGTCCTTCCAAATAAAAAATTAGTCTTGAAAGCTCTTGACACCTACGAAATCCCTGTGGGTGTAGAACACGAAGTCGTTGGCAGACAAGACGAAAATCTATTCATTTTAACAAAAGAACTTTAATGAAGAATTTCATCAGAAAGTACAAACTGAGCATTGTAGGTGTTTTTGTTGGGGGTATTTTGGGGTACGCTTACTATCACTTTATTGGCTGTACCACAGGGCATTGTGCCATTACCTCCAAGCCTCTTAATTCTACTAGCTACGGAATGCTAATGGGCTACCTGATGTTTTCCATTTTTGAACAACCTAATAATAAAAAGAATTAAAATGTCGCAAAAATTCAAAGAACTTATCAACTCCGAACGCCCTGTACTAGTGGATTTTTTCGCCACTTGGTGCGAGCCTTGTAAGGTGCAATCTTCGGTACTCAATTCCGTAAAAGACAATGTGGGCGATGCTGCTAGAATTGTAAAAATAGATATAGACCAATACTCACAAATCGCGGCTGATAACGGCGTACGCTCGGTTCCCACCCTTATGATTTTCCGCAACGGAGAGCAACTCTGGCGTGGTACTGGTCTGCACGATGTCAATACGCTTACAACTATCCTTAAAGACATCACAAAAGAAGGGTAAAATAGCCTTTTATTACTCATTTCATTAAATATCATCATATTAACAGGTTTTTCCACAATGAAAAGCCTGTTTTTATTCTTGATTTTACAGATTATTAAATCAATAAGCCTCTTATTTGTTCCTAATAAAAATAAATTGTAACTTTGCATCAAAATTTATAAGCAATTATAATCCCCAAAACGAAATGTCCGAAAATCTAAAACCCAGCGTTTTTCTCAGTAGGAACTAGTATCAAGTTCTAAAAACATTAACCTAAAAATAAAAAATCCAGACTAATTATATTAATCTGGATTTTTTTTGCCTACACCCTTTATATATCCCTATCTCCTAAAAAAGGAAATTTCCTACGGAAGGCATCTAGCTCATCTCGGTGGAAGATAGCCGTAACGATATTCCCCTCCTCTATGGAAATATTTTTACCATCAAAAGCAAAACAAAAACTTGATGGCGGATACTCCAATCCGTTTCCATCTATGCCAATTCTATTCAGCCCAAAAACATAGGCTTGGTTTTCTATTGCTCTGGCTTTCAGTAAGGTTTGCCAAACATCTATCCGCTTTTTTGGCCAGTTGGCAACATACAAAACCGCATCATAATCATCATTATTTCTACTAAAAACAGGAAAACGCAAATCGTAGCAAATCTGCAAAAGCAAACGAAATCCTTTGTACTCCACCACTTTTCGCTCATTGCCTTTCGTGTAGATTTTATCCTCGCCAGAATAAGAAAAAAGATGTCTTTTATCATAGAAATCAAAAGTTCCGTCTGGCTTTACAAAATAAAACCGATTGAAAAATCGCCCATTTTCCATCACCGAAACACTTCCTGCAATTGCCGTATTTTTTCGTTTTGCAAAAGACTTTAGCCAAGAAAGAGTCTCATTGTTTTTATCTGCTATCTCACTGGCATCCATACAAAAACCTGTGGCAAACATCTCTGGCAAGAGGAAAATATCTGCTTCTATTGGCTCTAAAAACCGCTCTATTTCACCGAAATTATAGGTTTTATCTTTCCATTTTATATCAAAATTCAGTCCTGAAATTTTTAATTCCTGCATAATAAAACTATTGAAATCTTCGTTAAATATACGAATATTTATTATCTTTGATTCTTAAAATTAATTTTTTATATGAAAAAACTTATCTTGGCATTTTCAATGCTATTCATCGGAAGCGTAGTTTCAGCACAGGCGTGGAACGGAAAAGGAGACCAAAAAGTACAAGTAGGGCTTAATGGCTGGGGCAACGGAACAGGCATCACGGCAACCTATGACTACGGACTGAGCCATTTGGTTTCACTAGGTGCAGGGGCAAATGCTTATTTTTCAGGCTATAAGGATAGTAATAATAGTAACAATTTCTTCATTTTCGGTAGAGTGAATTTTCACCTGCAAGATGTATTAGACCTGCCGTCTAAATGGGATATTTACCCAGGTGCAGATGTGGGAGTACTGGGCAATACCTTCGGAATAGGCGTTCATCTTGGGGCGAGATACTACTTCACTGATAAAATAGGTGCCTTCATAGAAGCAGGAAACAATGGTAGCCTAGGTGTGTCTTTCAATTTCTAATACACTTGGCATATATTACATATCTCCCGATTTTCTTCGGGAGTTTTTTTATTTTGGGATACTTTATTAGTATCTTTGCCAAATTAAATTTTTATTAAATGGAATTAGCACTGCAAATATTTCAGTTCATTTTAATCATCTCCATTCTTGTATTCCTACACGAGTTGGGGCATTTTCTACCTGCTAAATGGTTCAAAACCAGAGCAGAAAAATTCTTCCTTTTCTTTGACCCTTATTTCTCTCTCTTCGCTATGAAGAAAATCAATGGCAAGTGGAGATTTAAGTTTCTATCTAAAAATCAGCCAGATACAGAGATTGTAGAAATCAATGGTGAGAAAAAGGAAGTCCCTATCAATATAGATAACCTACCAGAAGACGACTGGCGAAAGTATCCAGAAAACACCAAATGGGGTATCGGCTGGCTACCAATGGGTGGCTATGTGAAAATAGCAGGTATGGTAGATGAAAGTATGGATACCGAGCAACTGAAAAAACCTGCACAGGCGTGGGAATTTCGTTCCAAACCTGCGTGGCAAAGGCTCATCATTATGCTGGGTGGGGTAAGCGTTAATTTCTTTTTAGCGTGGTTCATTTACTCCTGCTTGTCTTATTTCAATGGTGAAACTATCTTTGACACCGAAAAAGCCAATCTAGAACTATATTATAGCGAACCTGCAAAAAAAATGGGTTTCCAAGATGGCGATAAAATCTTAAAAGTAGATGGGAAAATCCAAAAAGACTTGGATAAATTGTCTCTAGATGTTCTCCTAAGTGATAATGTAACCGTGGAAAGAAACGGCAAAGAAATCACCTTCAACACCAATGATGATGGTAAAGCTATGGTATTTGAAGAAAATACACCAAAAAGTTTCCTTTTTCCAAGGATAAAACCAGTTATAGATAGCATCATCACTCAATCTACAATAGACAACGGACTAAAAACTGGCGATAAAATCCTAAAAATCAATGATAAAAGCATCACTTACTATGACGAGGTAATGCCTAATATAAAGCCTTTGGCTGGTAAAATAGCCAATGTTACCATAGAAAGAGAAGGGAAAGAGCATCTGCTAAATTTACCTGTTTCCAAAGAAGGAACTCTGGGGATTCTTTCCTATAAGCAAAATCTGAAATACCTTACAGAACAAAAATACACCATTTTTGAAGCCGTGGGCAGAGGGCTTACGCGTTCCATAGAGTCTTTGGTTTATCAAGTAAAACAATTCAAATTGGTCTTCAATCGTAAAGTAAAAGGCTATAAAAAAGTAGGTGGACCTATCGCTATTGTAAAACAAATGCACTTGGATAAAGATACAAATGGAAACCTCAGCATCAACTGGACTTTCTTTTGGAGTTTCACAGCAATGTTTTCTATGTGGCTAGCATTTGTAAATCTTATCCCTATCCCAGGTTTAGATGGTGGGCATGTGATGTTTACCCTTTGGGAAATCGTTACAAGAAAGCCTGTACCTCAAAAAATACTAGAAAATGCACAGATGATTGGCGTTATTTTCCTATTAGGATTAATGGCTTTAATCTTCGGAAGCGACATTTTCAAACTCATTACTGGTACATTATAAAAAATTATTAGCCTGAAAATAAATAAGTTCCGTTTATTTCAGCAAAAAATATAAAAAAAATTTGGTGCGTATATAAAAAAGTTTCTATATTTGCACTAGCAAAAACAAAGGAACATTCCTCCTTAGCTCAGTTGGTTAGAGCATCTGACTGTTAATCAGAGGGTCGCTGGTTCGAGCCCAGCAGGAGGAGCTAATAAAATAAAGCATTTACAAGAAATTGTAGATGCTTTTTTATTGTTTCTAAAAAAGTATAATTTCTATAAACTAAAAACAAAAAAAAACAACCCATCGCATTTATACACGCAATGGGCTGTTTTTTTGTCATCTTAAAAACTCACTTCGCCAGTTTCTTTTCCTCTGGAAAAATTAAGTGTTTTCTGCTGTCCTTTATAGGCTACATTCACCACATTAAACTGCTTTGGATAGGCATCTAAAAGAATCGTATTCCTTATTTTAAGGCTAGAAACACTCTCTACTCCACCTGTTTCAAAATACACCCAAACGGATTCTCCATTCACTTGGCTACCTGTAAAGGTAAGTGCTTTGGGCGTTCCATTTACCGAGACATCAAAACTTTTATTGACATACTTCTTCACCTCTGCCTCAAAACTTGCTGTTTCTGGGTTTATCTTCAACGCCTCTGCTATGTGTTTCACATTAAGTTTCGTAGTGAATTTCAGCGTTTTGCTACCATCTACATAATCTACCTTCGTAATAGAGGAATAAAAATCTGCCATTGCAAAACTCATCAATGCAAAAATAGCCATAATCGCTATTATTAATATATTCTTTTTCATATCATTAAGAATTTCAAAATTTATTTAATATTCAGTTAATTAAACCACAAATATTATGCCAAGTTTAGAAATTGACATTAATGGAATATTTCTCGTAAAACGCCTTGATATGAGCCACCGCCTCGTCTGCCGTATCCACTATACGGAACAATCTAAGGTCTTCTTCCGCTATCATTCCGTTTTCCAATAAGGTGTTTTTGAACCAATCAATGAGCCCGTTCCAGAATTTAGACCCTACCAAAACAATAGGAAACCTTGCAATTTTCATTGTTTGAATCAAAGTAAGAGCCTCGGAAAGCTCGTCCAAAGTACCAAAACCACCTGGCATCACTATAAAGCCCTGTGAATACTTCACAAACATTACTTTTCTCACGAAAAAATAATTAAAATCCATAGAATAATTTTTATCTATATACGGATTAAAATGCTGTTCAAAAGGCAGTTCTATATTCAGCCCTATGGATTTTCCACCTGCTTTTCTAGCCCCTTTATTACCAGCCTCCATTATACCTAGCCCACCACCTGTAATGATTCCAAAGCCTAATGCCGTGATTTTCTCGGCAATTTCCACCGCCATTTCGTAGTATTCGCTTCCTTCTTTCAGCCGTGCAGAACCGAAAATAGACACACAAGGTCCTATTTTAGCTAGTTTCTCGTAACCATCTACCAGCTCGGACATAATTTTGAAAATCATCCAACTGTCTTTCGTGATTACCTCGTCCCAAGTTTTCTCTTCAAAATGCTTTTGTACGCGTTGGTCTATTTCTGATTTTTCCTCTAAAACAGAGGGCGTAAAACCTTTTCCTCTTTTAATTTTTGTCATAATTTAATACTTTAATTGAAATATTTTTCGGCTTCTATTACCGATTCTGGTCGTCCCACATCTATTAGTAACGCATTGTGTTTGAAACCTTTAATGCGTTCGGTTTTCATTAAATCCAAATATTCTTCCATTACGGAAAACTTGCCTTTTCTTTTTATTTTAGCAAAAATTTCTGATTGAATGCAATGAATACCACTGAAAGCCAAATCTACCAAAGTCTCTCTCTCCGAAACTAATTTTTGTTCGTTCGTTTGTGTATTTTCCCAGCCTTTTAGCTCCATATTATCATTAAACAACAATTTTCTAGAACTCTTTCTATCCGAAACCGCTAATGTAGCTATCGATTGATTTTCAATATGATAGCGAATAAAATCGGTAATATTCAAATCCGTAAGAATATCGGCATTCATCACTAAAAAATGGTCTTCTTGCTCCAAAAAATCTTTGGCAAAAAGAAGTCCGCCACCTGTTTCAAGAAGTTCGTCCCTTTCATCAGAAATTTGGATATTGGCATCAAAATATTTTTTTTCTGCAAGAAAATCTAAAATCTGCTCCCCAAAATGATGAATGTTAATCACAAAATCATTAATCCCAAAAGATTTGAGATACAATATATTTCGTTCCAATAATGGTACTCCATTTACCTTTGCTAATGCCTTCGGATGCTGGTCTGTAAAGGGTTTCAGCCTTGTTCCTTTCCCTGCGGCGAATATCAGTACTTTCATCTTATGCGTTCAGTTGAGGTTGTTCATCGTGGATTATTTTTATCTCCACCTGTGGATATTTTTCTGCGATAAATTCTGCTATTTTTTCCGCCGAATAAACCGACCTGTGCTGCCCGCCAGTACAACCAAAATTGAGTTGTAGATTTTCAAAACCACGCTCTATATAATTGTCTATCGTTATGGAAATCAGGTTTTTAATATGCATTATAAAACTAGGCATTTCGGTTTGGGTTTCCAAAAACTCCTGTACGCCTTTGTCTTTTCCTGTTTTGGTTTTATATTCTTCTAGCCTTCCTGGGTTTAGTATGCCACGGCAGTCAAATGCAAAGCCACCTCCGTTGCCAGAATTATCCTTCGGTATCCCTCCTTTTTTATACGAAAAACTATGGATTTCTATCTTCAAAGTACTCATTACTAATTAATTATATTATTTATTTTTGTTAAAATTTCTTCCGTGTTTATTTTTTCAATTAATGATTTTAATTCAGGAAAGTCTCTGATTTCTTCCCACGAATTAGTGGTTTCCGTTAAGTTTTTTATGCCCTGTGGGATACTTTTTAGGAAATGCTCTTTTCGCTCTACCAAACCTCTCAATCCGTAAGCACCGAGAACTTGCAGATTTCGTATCAAGCGAATAGGCTTTACCGATTTTTTTAGTTGAAGTTTCGTCTCATTATCATCAAATAAATTAATATAAAAATTGAGCATCTCTTCCCTAAAATCCTCTGGAAAGTTGGCTTTTGCTTGATAAAGCAGAGAAATAACATCATACATTGCAGGGCCTAGCATTGCCGATTGGTAATCAATGAAACCGACCTCGTTACGCTCATTCACGATAATATTTCTAGATTGAAAGTCCCTAATCATCAGGACTTTATAGGGAATATCTTGTAATATTTCAGCTATTTTGTTAAATTCTTTCAATAAAGCAGATTTTTGGTATGAAACGCCTAAAATATCCACAAAGAGAAACTTGAAATAATTCAAATCGTGGAGAATAGGCAAATGATTATACGCCTCATATTCAAATGTTCGTGAGTAATCTACTTTGTTTTTGGTCTTTGTTTGAAGTTCAAAAAGCTTTTGTAAAACTTCCTTTATTAGGCTTTGTACCCTTTGGCTAAGACCTTCTTTTTCAATGATTTGCGATAAAGTATTCTCTCCCAAAAACTCTTGTATATACCATTTTTTATCAGCAGAAATATGAAAAATTTTAGGAGTGTTGAGTTGCAAAACTTCAAAGATTTCAGAGAAATAGAGAAACGCAGCGTTTTCCCTCGTGTCTTCGTTGTGGGTAACGATATACTTTTCCCCAGCCGTTACCACGAAATTCCGCCGAGCCGAGCCACTCTGCGGTAATTCTAAAATGGTGAAATTTTCCACACCTGAAAACTCCGTAAATAAATATTTTGCTTCTTCTATTTTGGCTGTCATTTTACAAATATAATACTTTTTTTGAAAGTATATAGTCTTATTTTTATAAAAATATGCTAAAAAATACTTATCTTTGCTGTATGTTTAACGATTTCAAACCTGCATTCGGTATTCTTTTAAGATTCTTAATTATTTATTTAATATTATTAGGAATTTATCAGTTCTACCTCAATCAATATTCAGATAGTCTAGACCCTGCCTCTATTTGGATGGCAGAAAGAGTCACCGATCTGCAAAATACCCTTGGCTACCCATCAAGTTTAACACCTATGCCAGAGAAACAATCCTACTATTTTTATGTTTCAGGAGCGTATCGTACCAGAATGATAGAAGGGTGCAATAGCCTATCCATTATGATATTATTCGTGGCGTTTGTGATGGCGTTTTATAGAGGCTACAAAACCTTCATTTTCACCTTTTTAGGATTAGCTTTTTTACTGATTACCAATATTTTAAGAATAGCAGGAATTAATATCGTAGGAGTAATTTCTGAAGAGTATTTCAAGATAGCCCACGACTACTTTTTCCCTGCCATTATCTACGGCGGTGTGGTCTTACTTTGGCTCATTTGGATAAAATTTTATACACTAAAAGAGAATGAAAATCATTAGTTGGTTCCTTGTTTTAATAGGGATTTCTGGGTTAATCGGTGTAAGGGTTTTGGAAGACGAGTGCTTCTACGATCCGTTTTTGTCTTACTTCAAAGAGGGAGGAGCTAGGGCATCATTTCCAAAGGTGGAATGGTGGCGACTGGTAGTTTCTCATTTGTTTCGTTTTGTTCTCAATCTAGGGTTTTCTGCATTGGTTATTCATTTTATGTTCAGGAATAAGGTCTGGACGGCACAAGGCATTCTACTCATTACGATGGTCTTCGGCATCACTTTCCCTATTTATCTCTATTGCGTTTATGATGAGTTCCAAATGGGTGCGTTATTTTCCTTTTATATGAGACGCTTCGTCATTCAGCCTTTGGTGCTTCTCCTCATTATCCCTATGTTTTATTACCGAAAGCGTTTGGAGAAAAGCTCTAAATAAGCTTTCAAAATCTAGGCATTCTCCACGGAATGCTTCTGCACCTGCGAGATGTTTTCCGTAGTCCAGTCTATGGTTTTTACGAAAGGTTTGGAGCGAACTGGGCAATCAATTTGGCAGATTTCACAGGAGAAAGGCTTGCAATCGTCCATATGGAAATTAAATTCCATCGTGCGTTTTGTGTGTTTCAGTAGGGTGGTTATCACGCTTTCCATCTCGCGATGGGCTTGGGAGAGCGAATAGTAATGCGGGAGCGTAATATGGGCATCGATGTGAAGATGAGCACCAAACTGCTGAACCTTCATATTGTGTATGTCAATCCATTCCGTGCGGCGGTCTTGTTTCAGGGCTTGTACCAGCTCGGCGACTAGGGCTTCATCTTTCTCGTCCATTATCCCACTGAACGCCTTACGAATGATTTTATAGCCTTCGACGATGATGTATCCGCCGAGCAACACGGCAATCAGAGCATCTAGCCAATAGAAATTGGTCAGTTTCACTAAAAGCAAACTCAGCACCACCCCCAGCGTACTAATCGTATCACTCTGTAAATGTTTGCCTGTGCTTTGTAGCACTAGCGAATTTTCTTTCGTGCCTTTCTGGAAAGCCATATAGCCCAAGATATAATTGACAATGGCGGTTAGCCCAATGATACCCATCCCCCAGTTGAGTTCTTGCAGGGTTTTAGGGTAGAAGAACGAAGCACTTGCCTCCATCAGTATCATCAGTCCTGCGAAGATGATGAGTGCACCCTCGATGGCGGAGGTTACAAATTCTATTTTTCCGTGTCCGTAAGGGTGGTCTTGGTCTTTGGGTTTTGCCGAAAGGAACAAGGAGTAAAGTCCCATTAGCCCAGCAATGATATTCACGATGCTTTCCATCGCATCGGAAAATATCGCGTCCGATTGGGTTAAACGCCACGCAACGAGTTTCGCTATGAAAAGCAAAATCCCAATGATGGCAATGGTTCTTTGGAATGAAAAGCTGAGTGTGTTGGT
>JAUNHO010000299.1 GCA_030523905.1 Bergeyella zoohelcum | reverse complement strand
GAAATTCGTTCATTGGCATTGGATAGTGTGGCTAATTTATCCTCTACGCGTTTAGTATTAGGATTTTCAGATTTTACCAATTCAAAAAATAGATTTTCGCAATCGGAAGTAGAGATAATCCCTAGTCGGTGGGCATCTTCCATATCTATAATATTATAGCAAATATCATCTGCCGCCTCCACAAGCCATACGAATGGGTGTCTTTTGAAAATTATGGGATTTTCATTTTCTTGCGATAAATTTACGGATTTCGCAATTTCTAAAAAAGTAGATTTTTCATTTTGAAAAAAGCCGAATTTCTTTCGGTGTAAAATTCCTTTTTTCTTGGCAACTGCCTCGCAAGGATATTTTGCAATACTTGCTAATGTAGTGTAAGTCAGCTGGATACCGCCTTTGTCCTTACCAGTCTGCTGATGAGTAAGCACACGAATGGCATTAGCATTACCTTCAAAATTGACCAAATCTGCCCATTCTTCATCGGTGAATAAATGACGAAGCGATGTTTCATTTCTTTCAAAATAAGTCGCGATGGCATCTTCACCAGAATGCCCAAAAGCAGGGTTGCCTACATCGTGGCACAGACAAGCCGCCGCAATGACATTACTAAGATTATATTCGTAAAATTCCTGAGAAGTAGAAGATAAATCTTTGGCAAAATTTTCATTGATGAAACTACCTGCTAGACTTCCCAAACTCCGTCCCACAGAGGAAACTTCCAAAGAATGGGTAAGCCTATTATGTACAAAAACGCTACCAGGTAGAGGGAAAACCTGTGTCTTGTTTTGCAATCTTCGGAATGCGGAAGAGAAAATTATTCTATCATAATCTCTCTGAAAATCGGTACGAGAGGCGTTGGTATTTCCGTCATTTCCTGTGCGTTTGTTGGTGTATATATGGTTGAGATTGGTTATCATTTTAGGAATAAATTAAAAATATTAAATAATCAAAATAATACTCGTTTTTTTATGAATTTATGAAAACTCTACTATTACCGCTCCTGACTGATGGTGTAAAATTTCTTTATTGTAAAAATCCAAATTGGTTTGGCTTTTCAATGTGTCTAAAACCAAATTTTGTAGCGTCCCGTCTCCTAGTCCGTGGATAATTTCAAGGCGTTTTATCTTATTTTTTCGGCAGAAATCTAGGGTTTCTATTAGCTTTTCTTTTTGTAGAAAAAGCCTTTCAAAACTTTCATAATCTTCTGGATTATTCACCATTTTATCAAAATGTAAGTCCAAAACCATCTGATTATTAGAGTGTTTCTTGGATTTCGGTTTCGTATATTCGTACTTGTCTTTCACTTTCATATTCTTGTACAAATCGGCATCTTGTACTACCAATTTATCTTTCGGATACTGATGAGTAAATCCAAAATCATCTTGAAAAACTATTGTGTCTGTATGAACCGAGGTAATCACGCCTGCTAAATCCTCATCTACCACCGAAACTTTATCGCCTATTTTCATTTATCTATTGCCTAATTCTATGATTTCTAAATCTCTAATTTCCTCATTATCAATTACAAAACGCATCATTGTTCTTACTTTATGCCAACCGATATTGCCACACGCACCAGGGTTGAGATGCAGTAGGTCAAAATCCTTATCATACATTGCTTTTAAGATGTGCGAATGTCCAGAAATGAATAATTTGGGTGGTTTTTTACTAATTTCTTGTTTCGCCAAAGGGGAATATTTTTTAGGATAACCGCCGATATGTATCATCAAAACCTCTACATTTTCACAAAAAAACCGATTAACCTCTGGA
>JAUNHO010000298.1 GCA_030523905.1 Bergeyella zoohelcum | reverse complement strand
CATTCCAAAAATAAAAAATTATATCTTTGTTCTTTGAAAATAAATAAGAAAAAAATATAAATAGATGAATACAACAGAAATCAGAGTAGAGCCAGTGGCACAAATGCTAGGTTATGATGGACATTATGGAGAGTATGGAGGGGCATTCGTTCCGCCAGTATTGGAAGGGCAATTGAAAAAATTAGCCGATTTTTTTGATGAAATTACAAAAACAGATGATTTCAAACAAGAATTTATTCAGATTTTGAAAGATTTCGTAGGAAGACCCTCTTCACTTTATTATGCTAAAAATTTGAGTGATTATATTGGTTCTAAAATTTACTTGAAAAGAGAAGACCTAAACCATACTGGGTCGCATAAAATCAATAATGCAATTGGGCAGATTCTTTTGGCTAAAAAAATGGGTGCAAAGGAGGTCATTGCCGAAACAGGAGCAGGACAACACGGGGTAGCCACTGCCACAGCTTGTGCCTTGCTGAATATTCCTTGTAAGGTTTTTATGGGAGCAATTGATATAGAAAGACAGGCTCTTAATGTAAAGAGAATGAGACTTTTAGGAGCAGAAGTGGTGTCTTGTAATTCAGGTACAAAAACACTAAAAGATGCTGTAGATACGGCTTTAGGATATTATATAGAACACCCCGATGCGTATTATTTATTAGGCTCTCATGTAGGCCCTCACCCTTACCCTAAAATGGTGGGCTACTTCCAAAGTGTTATTGGCAACGAGGCTAGGCAACAGATTTTGCAAAAAGAAGGGCGTTTGCCTGATAGTATTATTGCTTGTTTGGGCGGTGGTTCCAATGCTATCGGTTTATTTTCGGCTTTTTTAGATGATGAAAATGTGAAAATATACGGAGCAGAAGGCGGTGGAAAAGACACACAAAATAGTACAGCAGCAACCCTAAACTACGGAAAACCTATTGTCTTTCAAGGAACTTTTTCCTATTGCCTTACTGATGAAAACGGAGAGCCTTTGCCGTCTAAATCTATCGCCGCAGGATTAGATTATCCAGGGATTAGCCCACAGCATTCTCATTTGAAAGATACCAAAAGAGCGGAGTACTATTCTGTAACAGATGACGAAGCGATAGAGGCATATCAATTATTATCTCGTTTGGAGGGGGTTACCCCAGCCATAGAATCTTCTCACGCGGTGGCTTTGGCTATTAGATTAATGAAAAATAAAGGCGAATTGGTAGTCGTTAATCTATCAGGAAGAGGCGATAAAGATGTAGAAAGAGAGTTGTAATCTTTCAGTTTTATTCGTAATAAAAATCCCCCAAAGTTATACACTTTTAGGGGATTTTTTGTTAATGATATTTTTATATTTCCGTATTGATGTCCCAGTTTTGTAGGTAGTCGTGTACGCGTTTTAGGAACATACCACCCAATGAGCCATCTACTACGCGGTGGTCGTAGGAATGAGACATAAACATTAGTTGTCTGATGCCTATCATATCGCCTTCTGGGGTTTCCACCACAGCAGGTTTTTTCACTATTGCACCTACGGCTAAAATAGCCACTTGTGGTTGCGGGATAATAGGTGTACCCATCAAATTACCAAAACTTCCTATATTAGAAATGGTATAAGTTGCCCCTTGGGTATCCTCTGGTTTCAGCTTTTTATTTCTTGCTCTGTATGCCAAATCATTAATGGCTTTTGCTAAACCAGAAAGAGATAATTGGTCTGCATTTTTAATTACAGGAACAATAAGGTTTCCGTCTGGTAAAGCTGTAGCCATACCGATGTTGATATTTTTCTTCTTGA
>JAUNHO010000297.1 GCA_030523905.1 Bergeyella zoohelcum | reverse complement strand
ACCAATAAAGCGTTACATCATCACCGATTTTCGTACAACGAACTCAAAAAGAGCATATTGAGACAATTCCGTACCGAAACCAGAGTTTTTCACCCCACTGAACGGCATCTGTGCATCAGACCTAAACACCTGATTAATCGCCACTCCACCACTTTCTAAATTCTCGGCAAAAAACATCGCTCTCTCATCATTCTGGGTATAGACCGCATTTGCCAAACCGAAAGGCGTTTCATTAGCCATTTTCAGAGCATCATCATCATCTTTTGCTACTAAAATCATTCCCAAAGGACCAAACAATTCTTCCTGCAAAATAGGGTTATTTTCATTCATCAAAATCAAACCTTGCTGGAAAGTTATATCGCCTGTTCGTACCAATGGAACTATAATTTCCGCCCCATTTTCCAAAGCTTTTTCATACTGATTTTGGAGTTCATCGGCTAAATCTTTTCTTGCCATTCCACCGAGTTTAGTCGCTTTATCCATTGGGTTTCCAGCCGTATAAGATTGGTATTCCGCTACGAATAATTTCAAAAACTCATCATATATTTTAGAATGAATAATGAAGCGTTTTCCAGCCACACAAGTTTGCCCACAATTTTGCAACCTTGCCAATGCGGCATCTCTTGCTGCCTGTTGTAAATCTGCATCATCAAGGACGATAAAGGCATCGCTACCGCCTAATTCCAGCACGGATTTTTTCAGATTTCGCCCTGCTATTTCGGCTATTTTTCGCCCTGCCAACTCACTTCCTGTAAGAGAAACTCCCTGCACCAGCGGATTGGCAATCAGTTCTTCCACCTCTTGATGATTGATTTTCAAGTGATTAAAAATACCTTTTGGAAACCCTGCTTCCTCAAAAATCTGCTGAATAGCATCACCACTTTGCATACAAATAGACGCGTGTTTCATCACCACGCCATTCCCTGCCAAAAGAGTCGGCACTGCAAACCTCAACGCTTGCCAAAACGGAAAATTCCAAGGCATAATCCCTAAAATAATTCCCAAAGGCTGATATAAAATCTTCCCCAATTCGGTAGTTTCAGTGGCTAAAACATTAGGAATTTCGGCGTAATAACGGCACATTCCTGCACTTTTTTCAATCTCCGCAATTGCCTGAGAGATAGGTTTATTCATCTCTTTTGTGATGATAGTCGCCCAATCTTCCTTTCTATCTAAAAGTATTTCAGAAAGATTTTTTATCAGTTGTTGTCTCTCCGCAAACGAAGTTTTTCGCCATTGCAAAAACGCATTTTGGGTTTCATTTAGTTGTTCGGTTTTATTCATTTTTTTCATTCATTTATATCATAAACCATTCATTCACAAGACTTCCCGCCAAACGAGCGGTTCGGTCTGCTATATCCAAAGACGGATTGACCTCTGCCACATCTAGTGCCACTAGTTTTTCATTTTTCAAAATATAGCGGTAAAGCGTTAGAAATGAGACATCTGCAAAAATTCCATTATACGCCGTAGCCGAAACTCCAGGGGCAATTGCTGCATTGAAAACATCCATACAAATCGTAATGTACAGCCTATCAATTTGCTCTAAAAACTCATCAATTTTAATGATAAGATGAGGCAAATTTTCAAAGAAAATTTCATCGGAAATGATGTACTTCATACCCAACTGATGAGCGGCATCAAACAACTTCAAAGTATTAGAATTTCGCTGAATACCAATATGTAACGAATTGATTTCGCCTTCATTAGCAATTTGCCAAAATCCCGTTCCAGAACTTGCTCCCACGCCTTTCTCTGGCTCTCTATTATC
>JAUNHO010000296.1 GCA_030523905.1 Bergeyella zoohelcum | reverse complement strand
ATTCTGCCACAGAGATGGTCTTTTCACTGTGATTAAATCATATTCCTTCGCTTGTAGATAGTCATCTACCTTGATGCTTTTATCATAAAACTTTGCTTGTAGTTCTTCAAATGCTGCGAGTGCCTCTGGGCTATCGGCAATGTCTGGATTATTATGATTGAACTCAAATTCAGGAGCTCCGTACATAGAAATATAGTTATCCATCACGCTTTTATCCGAATTGAACATTCTCGGCAAAATACTGATATGCTCCTTGGAATAGACATAATTAAAATCCTCGCCTACTTTTCTATAAGTCCCCGTGGTTTCATCTTTTTCGTAGATGTCGCCTGTTTTATCTTGCTTGTAGCTACCATCTTCATTGCGTTCTATACCGCTATTATCAAGAGCCGAAGTATAGTTTTGTCCATACATCGTAGGCCAGTCGCCGTATTGTTTTCTGTTGTAATAATCCAGCATACCGATTGCCGTATCTGGGTTATTGAGGTTCATCGGCGGATTGGCATTTGCACGAATCGGAATAACGAGCCAACAAGAAAAACCAATCATCATATACACCACCGATAGCATCGCCATTTTGTACAGATTATTCTTCTGTTTTGAAACCCATTTCAGCCCCAAAAAACAAAGCAAAGCGAATAGCAAAAAGGCAATAATAGTCCCCGAATGGAAAGGCAACCCAAGACCATTAACGGCGAAAATCTCTATTTTCCCAAAGGCGGTCATTATCACTGGGAAAATAATTTTGAACACGAAAATCAAAACACCCAAAGTCGCCAAATTTGCCCAAATAAAGGACTTCCAAGTCAGTTCGTAGTTTCTAGCATAATAGATAAGGCATATCGCAGGAATAGCCAGCATACACATCATATGCACCCCTACGGAAAGCCCTATCATAAAGAAAATCAGGATAATCCAGCGTTCGTTTCCTTGCTTATTATAGTCGTTTTCCCATTTAGTAATGAGCCAAACGATAAGTGCAATGAACATCGATGCCATAGAATACACCTCGCCCTCCACCGCAGAATACCAAAAAGTATCCGAAAAAGTGAATGCCAACGCCCCTATAACCCCAGAAAACAAAGTCGCAATGCCCTCGTTTTGGGTCATCTCGTTCATCGTTTTATTGATGATTCTTCGCACCAAATGAGTAATGGTCCAGAATAAAAACAAAATGGTAAAAGCACTAAACAGAGCCGACATCGCATTGATAACCAGCCCATATTTCGCCCCATCACCAAAGGCAAACATCGCCACCACAGCCCCCATCAACTGAAAAAGAGCCGCACCAGGAGCGTGGGTGATTTCCAGCTTCACGGCAGAAGAAATGTACTCGCCCGTATCCCAAAAGCTGAACTGATGCTCCATAGTGGAGAAATAGGTAAGCAATGCTACGGCAAAAACTGCCCAACCTGTAAAGGTATTCCAAGTCTTGAATGTCCAGTTTTTCATATAAAAAATTATGTCGCAAAAATAAGATTTTTTTATTGCAGAGACAAAAACAAGCAACAAACTATGAAGTATAAAAATTTCACTCAACATAATTGAAATATCTAAACATCTTGAGAATCAATATAAAAATATTCGTAAATTTGTCTTTATAAAAAAAATTAAAACTTCCAAAAAAACAATGAAGACTAATTTTAACATTAAAGAACTCACTACCAATAATTTACACATAGAAAACTCTGATGCTTTTTATCACATCTACCTCTTCAACGGAAGTGGGAAACTCATTATAGACTTTGCAGAATATACATTCTGTGGGCAGACTATTGTTTTTACTTCTCC